>CAZHLO010000048.1:1921-6378 GCA_964533385.1 uncultured Dehalococcoidales bacterium
TCGGATACCGGCCAGGTATCAGTTACAACTCCCTTCACTGTTCTGCCTCCGCAGATAACTGTCATACCAACAAGTGGCTCGCCCGGCTCAAATGTGACCATCAAGGGTACTGGCTTCCCATCTGCATCTACAATAGACATCCGCATAGATGGCATCTACCTGGTTGAGGGTATTCAAACAGACAACGGCACCTTCGAAGTAGTCATCGAAATTCCCGACCTGCCACTGGGCGAAAAGACGGTCAGAGCCACTGCTTGGTTTATGAGGGAACATTGCACAGAAGTTACAAATCCCTTCACTGTTCTGCCTCCGCAGACCACAATACCTCCACCACCGACGCCAACGGGGCCTCCACCTAGCCCAGGCCCTGAGCCAGGAGGTGGGGTACCACCCTGGATTTGGTCAATTCCGCCGACCATTATCATTGCCGGTGCTGGAGGGTACAGCCTGAAGAGATGGATGGATACCAGAAGAATTAAGGTGCGTCTTTACAAGGATAATGGCACTCAACAAATTGAATCAGGTACCCCTATTCATCCGGACTCGGAAATAGGCTTGAGGCCGGTTTTGGACCCTGGTAAGCAATCTATTGAGGCGGAAGACTCTTCAGTCGTTAATGAATGGAGGAAGAAACCATGAATAGTTCACACATTACCTTAAACGAATTCTTCTTCCCAAAAAGAAAATTGCAGCGAGAACAACTATCCGTGATAGAATCGAGCCAGAATACGTCCGCAATAAAAGGCAAGGTAACAGAAGCTAAAGTCAAATGGCCTGTAGCTTTCGATACTGTCGTGAAGAAGATTCCAGACATACTGAATATCAGTATCCCGGATATCATAATAAGTGCTTTCAAGAAATACGGAATTCTCCTGAAATACTTGGACAGGAATAAGTATCCTCCGGACGAAGTCTTCTTAGTTAGTATGGCTGAGCGTACTATCAAGTCAGAGCACCGTCCTTATATAGAGATACTAATAAATGGCCAAACAGTCGGGAAGATTGAGTTCGAAATCAGTCTCTCTCTTGTACTCAACGGTATAATCTTGAAAATCCAAGATGGAAAGATTAAAGAAGTCACCACGGGAACCTGCAAGGGGGAGGGAATCATAAAGTGTGGGAATTTGGAAATCCTAAAAAAGGAAACCGAGTCAATTTCTTTGCCGGGCTCAATTCCTCTTGGTGAAGGTATACCTATCATACCTAAAATGGATAAAAGGACAGGAAAGCGACTACGCAGTTAAGCGATGCAAGCACTTTGACCGTTTCTTGCTTCCAGTCTTAAATGGTAGAAAGCTACAGGACAAAGAAAACTAGGAGTTCCTGTATATGGTTGTTAGATGCCGCCCCTAGGGATAAGAACAGGATATGAAACACGATGAAGGCAAGTTCAGAGGGCGCAAAAACCTTAGCCTCTACTACCAGAGTTGGCAGCTAACCAAAAGTCCCAAGGCTATATTGCTAGTTGTCCATGGCTTCGCTGAGCACAGCGGGCGCTATATGAACCTAGTCAACTACTTTGTACCCAAAAGTTACGCGGTCTATGGACTTGACCACCGAGGGCATGGTAATTCGGAGGGTCTGCGAGGGTGTGTTGAAGGGTTCTCGTACTACCTCGACGACCTCAAAACATTTTTCGACATAGTACGCGATAAGCATGGTAATGCCAAGATTTTTATCGTTGGCCACAGCATGGGAGGAACAATAGCCACCGCCTATGCTGTCCATCATCAGGATGAGTTTGACGGGCTCATTCTTTCCGGGGCAGGCCTCAAGGTAGCCATTAGCGTGTCACCGGCACTTATTATGATAGCTCGGATATTCTCGTTACTCCTGCCGAAAACGAGTATCGCTGGCTTCAATGCATCTGTCATCAGTCAAGACAAAGCCGTCGTAGATGCCTATATGAACGATCCACTAGTGTACCGAGGCAAGGTTCGCGCCCGGTTAGGTGCTGAACTCGTTAGAATTATGCAGGAGTTGCCACGTCAGATGCCAAAGATTGCTTTACCCATACTGATTATGCACGGAACCGCTGACCAATTATCTGACCCAAGAGGCAGCGAATTGCTATATGAGAGAGTCAGCTCAAGAGATAAGACACTGAAACTTTATGACGGATTCTACCATGAAATTTTCAACGAGCCGAAGCGTGAGCAGGTGTTCAAGAATATGGAGACGTGGCTAGTCACTCACATCTAAGTTGCACCTTTTAGCTTTTTGTTACCTACTAATGTATTTGCAACCCAGTCAGTAGAAGTTCTACCTATTGTCATCCCTGGTGGAGCTGGGGGGATTCGAACCCCCTACCTTTTGACTGCCAGTCAAACGTTCTCCCAATTGAACTACAGCCCCATAAAGACACTATCTAATCTAGCAGAAAACAGCAGGGAATGCAAGTCTAGACAGGCACGCCCAGCGCTCTGAGTATACTTCCCAGCCCCCAGTAACCAGCAGCGGCTACGGTTATTCCCTTAATCGTCTTGCCTGCCAAGCAAATAAGAAAGTAGCGCTTTATGCCAAAGCGGAGCGCCCCGGCAGCTAGAGCCGCCGGGTAGAAGAAGGGGTTTAGCACTGCGGAAAGAACAAACAGGATTAGCGAGCCCCTCTTCTCCACCCACCTCAGCATTCGTGTGTAGGTTGACTTAATCTTCCCCTGCTTCATATCTTGGAGGGCAGTGCCACCACCATAGCCCGTCATATAGATAGATAGTCCACCAATCGTCTCGCCCAAACCGGCAGCGGCACCAACAAACACCGGCCCAAGGTAGGGGGCAAACGATGGTGCCATTACCGTCCCCAGAGCAAATACCACCGGTGTCATGGGCACTGGAGCCAGAATAGTGGCACCACCAAAAACACTAATAATGAAGGCACCAAGATAACCATAATGCCCAAGCGCCCGGACTTCTTCCCAGTAAAGAACAACCGCCAGCGCTAGGAGTACGGTCAGAATTATGCCCAGGATACCAGCAATATATTCCCACCGCTTCAAAACCCCCTTCAGCTTGTCCCAGTTGAAGCTCACCCTTTACCCTGCCTTCCTTTCAAATAACAAAAATCCTGCCCTAATAATATAATAAATATATTAATAAATAAAAGAAGCTACGCCAGCGAACTTATTGTTCAGGCAGGAGTTTTGGCTCCCTTCTTCACGGTAAAGGTTAAGCCCTCATCCCCAAGGTCAACCTTAACCGTATCACCCTCGTTGAATTCACCCTGTAGTAGCTTGGCTGAGAGGGGGTTCTCAACATAGCGCTCAATGGCTCGCCTTAAGGGTCGGGCTCCATATATGGGGTCATAGCCTTCCTTGACCAACCACGATTTTGCCTTATCACTGAGCTCAACGAGGAGCTTACGGTCAGACAGGCGTTCCTGCAAGTCCTTCACCAGCAGGTCAACAATGCTGCCGAGCTGCTCCTCAGTTAGCTGATGGAAAACGATTATCTCGTCTATGCGGTTGATGAACTCGGGGCGGAAGGTCTTCTTCATCTCCGCCAGCACCCTCTCCTTCATGGTGTCATAGTCCAGCTTCTGAGCTTTGGTCTCCTTCTTGGGAGCGAAACCGATGCTCATCTGGCGCTTAATAAGCTCAGCACCGACGTTAGAGGTCATAATGACCACGGTATTCTTAAAGTCCACGGTGCGGCCGTGACCATCGGTGAGCCTGCCGTCATCAAGTATCTGTAAGAGACTGTTAAATACCTCGGGGTGCGCCTTTTCAACCTCATCGAGGAGAATCACCCGATAGGGGCGCCGTCTCACCGCCTCGGTGAGCTGTCCCCCTTCCTCATAGCCAATATATCCCGGCGGAGCACCAATAAGGCGTGATACGGTGTGCCTCTCCTGATACTCCGACATATCCAGGCGCACCATGGCGTTCTCATCATCGAACAAAAAGCGGGCTAGAGTCCGAGCCAGCTCGGTCTTGCCGACGCCGGTGGGACCCAAGAAAATAAAGCTGCCAATTGGTCGGCGGGGGTCTTTAAGCCCGGCTCGGCTCCGCCTGATAGCCTCGGAAATGGCGGTAACGGCTTCATCCTGATTTACCAGCCGTTCGTGAATCCGCTCCTCCATATGAAGCAGCTTCTCGGCTTCACCCTCCATCATCTGGGATACCGGAATACCGGTCCACTTGGAGATTAGCTGGGCAATATCCTCCTCATCCACCATACCATCAATCTTCTCCCCTTTAAGCCACTGACTTTTAGCTTGGTTATACTCCCCTTCCAAGCGCAAGCGCTCACTCTTAAGCTGGGCACTACGTTCATAGTCCTGCCGCTGTGAGGCTGCCTCCTCCTCATTGACCAACTGCTTAACTCTCTGCTCTAAGGACTTAACCTCGGGCGGGGCGCTCTCAGTGTCAATGCGCCGCTTTGAGGCGGCCTCATCAATGAGGTCGATAGCCTTATCGGGCAAGTAACGGTCGGAAATATAGCGCTGGCTGAGTCGAGCCG
>CAZHLO010000049.1:0-6375 GCA_964533385.1 uncultured Dehalococcoidales bacterium
GGGTTTCAGGACGCGATGAGCCTCCCGAAGATAAGCCAACGTATCTTGTACGAAATGTACAACATTGACCGAAAAAACGAGGTCGAATAATCTGTCGTGGAAGGGGAGCTCTTCCGCTTTACCTTCAGAGAAATGAGTGTTAATGTCACCTTGTGCATGGCGAATCATTTCTCGTGAGGGGTCAATGCCCCAACCCTTACAACCAGTTGCTTTCACAAGCGATTGCAGGTGGGTGCCTGTTCCGCATCCGATTTCTAATATTTTCGACTCAGGACTTGCCTTCCACTTACGCTGTAGTTCCTTGAGTACCGGCAGATTTACTTTCCGGTGACGGGCATAAGTGTTAGCCATCTTATCGTAGTTCAGATTTTGCATTTTTGATTACCTAGTTATTCTATCTCTATATTTTATTTGAACCTCACCCTCTTTATCCCCCTCTCCTTTCAAAAGAGAGGGGGAAGAGATTTTAGAGAGGGGGCTTTAGCCCCCTCTCTTACCTACTCCCCCTTCCCTTTATAAATACCCAAGGGAAGGGGGTCAGGGGGATAGGATTACCATATTTTAATCGGGTTCCCTGAAAAATCACAGATTTTTTAGGGTGCTAAGGGGGATAGGTTTCCGTATATAGCTATTACCTCATCTCCTGATAATCATGTATATAGCTGTTAAAAGCAGCGCCACCCCAAACACCTTTTGCAGTATCCCAGTTGACAATGCGGTAGCTAACTTGGCACCGAAAAAACCACCAACAAAGAACCCCAGGCAGATAAAAGCGGCTATCTTTAAATCTACATAACCGTGATTGTAGTAAGTCCAGGCAGCAAGCAGACCAATCGGCGGGACCATTAAAGCCAGGGTTGTTCCCTGGGCTTGCTGCTGGGTCAGGCCGAACAGAAAAATCAAGGCGGGTATAATAATTATTCCTCCTCCGATGCCAAGCAAGCCACTGAGAACTCCAGCTACTAAGCCAAGCACTATATAAAGAATGATATCAGTCATACTTACTCCCCCCTTGGTCACAGGTTGCCAAAGCCCTATGGCTCTTCGGCAAACCAGCCTTCTTTGGTCAGAATCTCGCCGACCATCATTGTGCTCGGGGTATCTCCCCGGGCGATATTTATTGCCGCTCTGCCGCCGACAGCGCTGGCAATCCTGGCTACCGCCTGGTGGGTAAAACCGGGGCAGAGGTAGATAGATTGAACTCCTTTTTGAACCAAATCCTTGCATACATCGACGGCCTGGTCAAAATTCCCCATCTCAATGATTATCGAAGTTAGTTCCGATTTGGCGGTCTTAATCGACGCTCGGTGCTTTTTAGGGTCGCCATCAGGCGCCATAATGATAAATGCGCTTTTGAACATAGTGTTAGCTCCTTTCCTAAAATTCCTGCCTTTCTTCAATGGCTCGGGTCAGGGTAACGTCGTCGGCGTATTCCAACTCGGTGCCGAAGGGAAGTCCCCGGGCGAGGCGGGTGACCTTTATGCCCAGGGGGGAAATCAGCTTGCTTAGGTACATGGCGGTCTGTTCCCCTTCCAGGGTGGGATTGGTCGCCAGGATGACCTCAGCTATCTTGCTGCCCTTTAGCCGCTGTTGAAACTCTTTAATTCTTATATCGTCGGTGCCTATTCCCTCGGTGGGGGAGAGGGCGCCGTGGAGCACATGATATAGCCCGTTATAGCTCTTGGTGTGCTCCAGAGCCAGAATGTCCTGTGGCTGCTCCACGATGCAGATTTTAGTTTGGTCTCGCTGCTGGCTGCAGCAGAGAGGGCAGGGGTCGGAGTCGGTGATATTAAAGCAGACCGAGCAAAGCCTGGTCTTCTGCTTTACCGATAGTATGGCGTCAGCCAGCAGCCTGGCTTGTTCTTCTGAAGCTCGGAGCAGGTGGTAGGCGAGGCGCTGGGCGCTCTTCGGTCCGATGCCGGGCAGTTTGTTTAGTTCCTGGATAAGTTTGGATACCGCGCCGGCGGTGGGTATGGTATTTTGCTCCAATACTAGCTCTCCTTATCAGGTTAGCCCCGGGATTTTAAGCCCGCCGGTTAGTTTGCCCAGGCGCTGGGCGGCAAGCTCCTGGGATTTGGCAATGGCTTCACTTACCGCGGTTAATACCAAATCCTCCAACAGTTCCGCATCTTCGGGGTTTATCGCCTCCGGCGATATTTTTATCGACAGTATTTTCTGTTGACCATTGATGGTAACCTTAACTGCGCCTCCGCCGGAAGAGGCTTCAACCGTAGCTTCAGCTAACTCTTGTTGCGCCTTGGCTAACTTTGCTTGAAGCTCCTGGGCTTGACGCAGCATAAACTTGTTCACTTCTCCTCCACACTGGTAACCTGGGCACCTATCCTTTTTGCTGCCTCCACCAGGTGATTATCTTCTGGCTCGTGAATGCAGCGCACCTGACAGGGATGCCCCAGGAAGTTGCTTATAATTTCCCTGACCACCTGTTGATTTTCGGCCGTCTCCATCCTCTCCTTGTGGATAGGATATCTAAAGGCTAAGACCACAGTATTGTCTTCAATTGCCACTGGTTTAACCCCGGCGCTTCTGAGAATAGCAACCGCCGGCGTTCTTTTGACATTCTCCGGGGCTTGCTCAATAACCTGCCTCCAGTTTAGTCTCAATCGCTCGATTTCACTGTGGAGTTCTGGTGGGGTGGTGGGAATTCTCTCTGCCTTCGGTGGCTCTACCTTGGGCATAGGCTTGACCGCTTGCTTTTTGGACGGGGGAGCCTCTTTTACCGGTGGGGGAGGGTTATATTGGGGTGAGGTAGCTGCTGGGATTTTGCTTTCTTCAACTAATGGCTGGGCGCAGTCAACCAGGGCTAGCTCCAGAGGTAAGGTAGAGTAATTATCAAAACCAATCTCAAGCTGACCAAAGAGCTTTATTGCTCGCAATATCTGAGCCAGAGAAGTTTTATTTGCCAGCTCTTTCAGCTCGGCGATGTCCTCGGCGGTGAGGTCTACTGCTTCCTCGGAGCCGGTCTTTATCAGCAGTAACTGCCTGAGGTATTCCACCACTTCCCGATTAAACTGGCGCAAGTCCAAGCCATCGCTATTGACGTTATTTATCGTTGATACCCCGGCAGAAACATCATTATTTACTATATGCCGAACGAGTTCCCTGGCTCGCTGGTCTCCGGTGATACCCAGAATGGCTTGAACCTGGTGGAGTCCGACTTCAGTGCCATAGTAGGTGGTCAATTGTTCCAGCAGGTTTTCAGCATCTCGCAGGCTACCGGTAGCGCTTCGGGCAATAAGCCGCAGTCCTTCTGGCTCAATCTTGATGCCTTCAGCATCACAGATACTGGTTAATTTTGCCACTACATCTGTCTGAGAAATACGCCTGAAATCGAAGCGCTGACAGCGGGATAGAATTGTGGGCGGGACTTTATGGATTTCAGTGGTAGCTAGAATGAAGATAACATAAGGCGGCGGTTCCTCAAGGGTCTTGAGCAGGGCGTTGGCCGCTTCCTTGGTCAGCATGTGTACCTCGTCTATAATATAGACCTTGTGGCGGGCTTGGGTGGGGGCATAGTTGACCTTCTCGCGGAGGTCCCTGATTTCATCAATGCCCCGGTTGCTGGCGGCATCAATCTCGATGACATCCAGAGCCCTGCCCTCGGTTATTGCCCGGCACATGTCACAGGCATTACACGGTTTGCTCTTACTCCGACTAAGGCAGTTCACCGCCTTAGCCAGAATGCGCCCGGTGCTGGTCTTGCCGGTTCCTCGTGGACCGTAGAAAAGGTAGGCATGAGACACGCGACCACTTTTGAGGGCATTACCCAGAGTCTGTGTTACCTGTTCCTGACCGACTATCTCGGCTAGGGTTTGGGGACGCCACTTGCGATAAAAAACTTGAGATGCCATCTTTGTTGCTTCTATTATACTCCATATTGGCTGGTTTCCAAAAGGGTTTTTTGAGTAAATGGACGCCGTTTATTAAAAAAGCCAGCTTTACTAGTTTGAATAACTCTTTATATACCCACTAGTAAAGCTGGCAAACAGGTTTAGATGGCTGGTTATAGTAGTGAGGGTATATCCTTTGATGCTTCTTCTATTTCTTTAAGCTTGCCCTCGACCTGTTTCTCCCTGCCTTTGGAAGCATGAATAAACTGGGTCGCTGTTTCATAGTATCCCCTTATCTTGTCAACAGCGCCCAGCTCAGATAGGACTAGGGTTACATCTATTAGGCCTTTTTCCCTGGGATAATCGCCATTCCTTATCACTGCCTCCGGTGCCATATCTCTTAGATACTCTCCCAGGTCTTTAACCAGGTCCATATTCATTTCTTTATATGGTGCCGAGACGAGGTATAGTGCTCTCCCTGACTCCGCCGGATTGCATTTCACTGACAGCTCGCTTATGGCTTCATCCATCGCCTGAATTCCTCGATGAGTCTCGGTGCTCTTTTTCCGGAAATTCCTGCCGAAGGAGAAGAACCTGAACATGGGCAGTTGTGTTTTACCATAACCTATTACTGTCCAGCCTACCAGGCTCTGTATTATGTCCCCGGCATCAACCATTCTTGCCCCAATATGCTTGCGTCTTTTCTCTTCACCGGCGCAAAGTAGGTTGTAGAAAGGCTCAACCATTAAGGTGTTAATCTGAGATAGGTTATTTCTCAGCGAGAAGTCCTTTCTAACAAACCTTTGATTGTCGGCAAGAAATATGGCGTCAGCAACGGGGTAGAGGGACTTAAGACAAGTGGCTGCGTTGTAAATAGTCCTTTCCTCGGTTTCCTCTTCATGAGCGAAGGGAAGAACAGCCAAGGTGTAGATCGGCTTATCCATATAGCGGTCTTTCATCATCTGTGTGATTATTGGCAGTGCTCCTGAGCCGGTGCCGCCAGCAACGCCGGCGATGAGTAGAATGGCATCGGTCTCAAAGAAGCGATGGGCTGTTCTCAGGGCATCGACAACCTTGTCGCCATCCTCTCTGGCTACCTCAGCTCCCAACTCATTTATTTTACCCACGCCGTGACCACCGGTTCTTCGACCTCCGATGAGGATTCTGTGCTGGTAATCAGGTCTTATGGTTTGTAGCCCGCTTAGATCGGCGGCATCAGTGTTTACGGCGAAGGCACCGGTAATTATCTCGGTGCCGCGCTGGCTACGCGCCCTTTTATTTAGCCGGGCAAACTCATCGGCAAGCCTGCCCCCACATTGTCCGAAACCTACAACCACCAATTTTAAGAATATCCGTGTTATTTTTACCATAGTTTTTTAGTAATGTCAAATCTTATTATTTGTACTGCTATATCCCTTTCTTAGCAATGTAGGCGACAAGGTCAGCCAGGCGGCAACTGTAGCCCCACTCATTATCATACCAGGCCAGCACTTTAACCATATTGCCAGCAATGACCATGGTGCTTGGAGCATCAAAGATGGAGCTGGCAGGGTTACCCTTAAAATCCATGCTGACCAGCTCTTCCTCGCAGTACTCCAAGATTCTCTTTAGCCCTCCAGCAGCCGCCTGCTTAAAAGCCTGGTTGACCTTTTCTATGGTGACCTCTTTCTCCAGGTCGGCGACGAAGTCAACCACGGAGACGGTGGCTACCGGGACCCTGAAGGCTAAGCCGTGGAGTCTGCCTTTGAGCTCGGGGATAACTTGGGCTACCGCTCTGGCGGCGCCGGTGGTGGTGGGAACAATGTTCAGGGCGGCAGATCGTGCCCGGCGCAGGTCACGATGGAACATGTCCAGGAGCCTCTGGTCGTTGGTATAGGCGTGGATGGTGGTCATCAGTCCCTTGCTGACGCCAAAGCTTTGATGCAGCACCTTGACCACCGGGGCAGCGCAGTTAGTGGTGCAGGAGGCGTTGGATATAACCTTGTGCTTATCCGGTTTATATTGGGCTTCGTTGACGCCGAGGACGATGGTTATATCCTCATTTTTTGCCGGGGCGGAAATAATAACCTTCTTGGCGCCACCCTGAAGGTGAGCCGCGGCTTTGGTGGCATCGGTGAAGAGACCAGTTGATTCTATAACTATGTCTACACCCCAGTCGCGCCACGAGATTTTTGCCGGGTCACGCTCGGCGAGAACTTTCACCTTCTTACCGTCAACCACGATGGAATCATCGGCGGCTTTTACTTCCCCTGGGTAGCAGCCATAAGTGCTGTCCCATTTCAGAAGGTGGGCGTTGGTCTTGGCATCAGTCAGGTCATTAATAGCCGCTACCTCCAGTTTGTCCTTGTGGTATTGGTTAACCGCCCTAAGAGCCAGTCTACCCACACGCCCGAAGCCATTAATGCCGATTTTGGTTACCATTTTTATACCTCCTCAGCGATTTTTACCCTTCGCCGACTGCGCTGGAGCATGTCAAGGAAGGCTTCAACCCTTGTTTTTAGGTGATGGGTCAGGAAGAAGTCATCGT
>CAZHLO010000050.1:0-6332 GCA_964533385.1 uncultured Dehalococcoidales bacterium
GGCGGTAACCCCCTTGGGGGTAGGGGTGGAGGAAAGCTGGCAAGCTTTATGCCAGGGCAAATCGGGCGTAAGCGCTATTACCAGCTTTGATGCCAGCGATTTCCGGACCAGAATTGCTGGAGAAGTCAAGGGGTTTAATCCGCTGGATTTCATTGACCGCAAGCTGGTAAGAAGGGGGGACCGTTTTATCCACTTTGCTCTGGCGGCAGCCCGGATGGCGCTGGAGGATTCTGGACTGAGGATAAATGCCAGTAATAATGAGAGGGTAGGGGTCTCGGTGGGGACAGCCATGGGTGGAATAGAAAGTATCGAGAAAAACCATCAGTTACTGCTTGAAGGTGCTCGCCAGCAGATTTCCCCCTTTTTTGTCCCCAGCTTCCTGTGCAATATGGCCACGGGACAGGTTGCCATAGAGTTCGGAGCCAGAGGAGCCAATATGTGCTCGGTGACCGCCTGCGCCTCAGGGACGCATGCCATTGGCGATGCCTCCAGGGTTATCCAGCGTGGCGAGGTTGATGCCATGATTGCCGGTGGGGCTGAAGCAGCTATCAGGCCCCTTGTCTTTGCCGGACTGGAGCCGGTAAAGGTGATGTCTATCAGAAACGATGAGCCGGAGAAAGCTAGCCGTCCTTTTGATAAGGAGCGTGACGGCTTTGTTATTGGTGAGGGAGCGGGAGTGGTCATCCTGGAGGAGCTGGAGTTTGCCTTAAGCAGGCGAGCCAGGATTTACGGCGAGGTATTGGGCTATGGCTCTAATAGCGATGCCTATCATATAACCGCTCCCGACCCTGATGGCAAGGGTGCTGCCAGTTGTATGAAGATGGCGCTTGATGACGCCGGCATCTCTACCAGCCAGGTTGATTATATTAATGCCCACGGCACATCAACCGTGCTAAATGACCTTTCTGAGACTCGGGCGATAAAAAAAGTGTTTCAGGCACAGAGTAAAAGTATACCGGTTAGCAGTAATAAATCGATGGTGGGTCATATGTGGGCTGGTGCTGGGGCGGTGGAGGCAATATTTTGCCTGCTAACTATTAATCGGGGTATTATCCCGCCTACCATCAATTATGAGACCCCGGACCCTGAGTGTGACCTTGACTATGTGCCCAATGTGGCGAGAAAGGCTGAAGTAAAGGTAGCCCTGTCTAACTCATTTGGCTTTGGTAGCACCAACGGCACCTTGATTTTTGGTCAGTTCCGTGCATAAGATTATTCCTCTTTTTGATTCCTTACCTTCAAACCCCTTGCAATTTACAGCAGCATGTGTTATATTGTATGATACATAGAAAGACTAGGTATTATTCTTGAGCGAGGTGATAACTGAAATGGCACAGAGGCGTGAACTAATTAAAGGCAGTTTTGATTCCTTACTTCTTTGCTTAATAGCACAGCAGCCGATGTATGGCTACCAGATTATTAAGGAGCTTGAGAGAAAGAGCCAGGGCTACTTTAAATTTAAGGAGGGCACTCTTTACCCGGCTCTTCACCGCTCGGAGAAAGCGGGCTTAATCCAGGGCAAATGGCAGACGCTGCCCAGTGGTCGGCAGAGAAGATACTATTATATCACGGAAAAGGGACTCCGTGGCCTGGCAACCAAGAGGAGCCAGTGGCTGGATTTCCTGACTGCCATGAACCTGATTATTCAGCCAGCGTCAGACTGACGTGAGGTGGATGGAGTGACAACTGCTCTGAGTCATTATCTGGATAGTGTGAGGCAGAATCTCAGGCTTGACCGCTCCTTAGAACGGGAGGTTATCCAGGAGCTAGAGACGCATATTGAGGATGAACTCCAGGAGCTGAAGGAGTCTGGGCTATCGGAAGAGGAGGCGACTCATACCTGCTTGACGCTTTTGGGCTCGGCTAAGCTGGTAGCCCGCCAGATATATGAGGTTCATAGCCAGGGTAGCTGGACTCAGGCACTATTTGCCGCCATGCCCCACCTGCTTTTCGGTCTACTATTTGCTCTCAACTGGTGGCGGGGTATTGGCTGGCTATTAGGTATGCTGGTGCTAGTCCTCAGTATGGCAGTCTATGGCTGGTGGCGGGGTAAACCAGCCTGGCTTTTCCCCTGGCTGGGTTACTCTTTACTGCCGGTAGTGGCTGCTGGACTGCTGTTGCTTTATCTGCCTAAGGGGTGGTCTTGGGTAGCAATACTTTTCTATATCCCAGTGGCATTATTGCTATTATACACCATCACGGTTAAAACCATAAAGAGGGATTGGTTATATAGCTCGCTGATGCTGTTCCCACTACCGATTATCATCGGTTGGTTCTTAGCTGTTGAGCCGGTGGATAAATTACCAGAGTATTGGCTTCAGCACCTCCAGGATTTCGCCCCTTGGATTGGATTAAGCTTTCTAGCTTTAGGGGTAACTGTAGCCACATTTATTCGTTTGAGAAAGCGTTGGTTAAGGATATCGGTCTTAGTTATATCAGGGCTGATAACTTTAACCATGGTCGCCTATTATGCTGAGGGTAGACTTAGTATACCCGCCCTTTTGATTCTAATCATAGTAATGCTGCTCCTGCTACTAAGCCCGGCGTTAGTGGAGCGAACGTTAAGGCATACTGGGTAACGAGAGGGGCTATGAAGCCAAAGGTAGCTATTGTTACTGACAGCATTGCTTGCCTGCCCGCTGAATTGGTGAGGCAGTACCAGCTGCGGGTAGTGCCGGTTAATATCCATTTTGATGGCAGGGTATACCGGGACGGGGTGGACATAACTGCCGAAGAAGCCTACAGACTGCTTGAAAAGGCACCTAGCCATTTTGCCTCTTCGCCAGCTTCCATAGCTGAGTATCTTGAAGCTTATCGTCAAACCGGGGTTCATTCTGACGGTATACTTTGTTTCACCCTCTCCTCCAAGCTTAGCACACTCTATAACATGGCCCGTTTAGCTAAGGAAGAAGCTGAGAAGAAAGCTCCCCAGAGAACTATTGAGGTGTTTGATACCGGGACGGCGGCTGGAGGCGAGGGACTGATTGTTTCGGCAGCAGCTCGGGCAGCCGCCGAGGGTAAGAATCTATCCGAGGTTATCAAGGTAGCCGAGGCAGTGAAAAGCAAGGTCAGGGTTATTGGCCTTATGGAGACTATCCGCTATGTTTACCGAACCGGGCGAATCCCCAAATTTACCGCGCAGATAGGCTCTTTGCTCCGCATTAAGCCGATTTTTGGAATCTCTGGGGGCGTAGTGCGTTTGGCTGGCTTGACTAGAAGCAAAGAATCTGGTATGAAGCGTGTCCTTACAATGATGAAGAAAGAAGTGGGCTCAAGCCCAGTACATGTGGCTGTGGCGCATGCTAATGAGCCTGAAGCGGGAGAGAGGCTTACGGAACGGATAGCGTCTGAATTCAATTGTGTTGAGCTCTGGCTTACCAACTTCTCGCCGGTGATGGGTTATGCCACTGGTAAGGGAACACTGGCAGTCGCCTTTTACTCTGATAGCTAAGGAGGTGCATTTCTATGGCTAAAGTCGGGGTAGTTGCTGATAGCTCGGTCTGTTTGCCCAAGGAGCTAATAGAGAAGTATGGCATTGAGCTGGTGCCGGAGACTATTATCTTCGGCAGCACGGTCTATCGTGACGGTGTGGACCTAATTCCGCGGGACTTTTATATCAAGCTTGGACAGGCAAAAGACCTGCCGACTACATCAGCCCCCTCACCTCAGGATTTTATTGATGCTTACCAGAGGGCGGCTAAGGGCGCAGACGCCATAGCTTGCATTCTGGTAACCGCGGGGTTTAGCCAGATGGGATTAGAGGCGGCACTGGCGGCGAAGAAGAGCATTTCGCCAACACCTCCTATAGAGATTATGGACTCGCGGACAGCGATAGGGGCTTATGGGTTCATCGTCTTGGCAGCAGCCCGGGCTGCTGCCGCAGGCAAGTCGCTACCTGAAGTTATCAAGGCAGCCGAGGATGTGCAGAGGCGTGTTACTTTGATAGGGGCACTAGATACGCTTAAGTATCTGGCAAAGGGAGGGCGCATTGGTAAGGCAGCCCACTGGGCAGGGACTATGCTCAGCATTAAGCCCATCATAGAAGTACCTCCTTCCACCGGGGTTTTGGAACCGCTGGAGCGGGTCAGAACCAAACGGAAAGCGCTGGAGCGATTGCTGGAGATTATGCAGGAGAGGGTCGGTGAGGGGCAGCGGGTACATGTGAGTATAGACCATGCCAATGTGCCTGATGAAGCCAGCTGGCTTAAGTCTCAGGTATCATCGCTCTTTGATTGCGCTGAGGTTTATATCAATGATTGGGCTCCGGTGGCTGGAGTGCACTGCGGACCGGGGGTAATTGGGCTTTCCTTTTACCCTGGCGACTAAGGAGTATTGCTATGGCTAATAAGGTAGCTGTTATTACTGATAGCACAGCCTGCCTCACCAGGGAACACGTGGAACAGTATGGGATTGGGATTGCGCCCATCCCTATTTGCTTTGGGGATAAGGTCTACAGGGACTGGGTGGATATAACCCCTGATGAGGCTTACGAGCTCTTTCTACAAGACCCCAAGTCGTTTAAGACAGCCGGTGCCTCGCCTGGTATTTTTCTTGAAGCCTACCGCGAAGCGAGCAAGCAAGCCAAAAACATCCTTTGCATTACCCTCTCGGCTAAGCTTAGCGGGGCAATTGATGCGGCTAAGCAGGCAAGAGAGGAGATTAAAGAAGAACTTCCCCAGCTCTCCATAGAGGTATTGGATTCTCAGACGGTTACTGCCGCCGAAGGTTTTATCGCTCTGGCTGCGGCTCGAGCCGCAGAGAAAGGCAAAAGCCTGGCTGAGGTGGTTCAAGCCGCCAAGGAGGTGAGAGATAAGGTTACCTTCCTTGCCTTCTTGGATACCATCAAACATGTTTATCGCACCGGGCGCATACCCAAGATTGCCGCCCAGGTAGGTGCTATGCTTCATATCAAACCAATACTTGGTATGCTCTCTCCGTCCGCAGGGCTGGTTCGTTTTATCGGCGCAGTGAGGAGCAAGGAGGGTGGTATAAAGCGGATGCTCAAAATAATGAGAGACAGGGTGGGGCAAAGTCCGGTCCATGTGGCGGTGATGCACGCCTATGCTCTGGATGAAGCCCAGAAGCTAAAGGAGCGGGTCTCCTCTGAATTCAATTGTGTTGAACTTTGGGTTACCGGGTTTAGCCCGGTGATGGGCTATGCCACTGGTACCGGAACCCTCGGTCTCGCTTTTTATAAGGAGGATTAATGGAGCTCGAGATTATAGTTAAAGGGATTATAGCCGTAGTCCTTGGCTATCTACTCGGTTCCATTCCCTCAGCCTATATTACTGGCCGTGTGGCTGCGGGCAAAGATGTTCGCCAGTTGGGTGGAGGTAATGTAGGCGGCTTGAATCTCTACCGGGAAGTGGGGGCTTTACCGGCGGCGTTGGCGGGCATTGCTGATGTCTGTAAAGGGGCGGCGGCGGTATCCATAGCCTATTGGCTGCTGGATGTTTCCCAGCCCTGGGTACTGGCGGCGGCAGTGGCAGCCGTGGTTGGGCACAACTGGATGCTCTTTCTGAAGTTCAGCGGGGGGAAGGGTATGGGCGCCACCATAGGCGGCCTGTTTGTTTTGCTCCCCCTCTATGACTATCCGCTGGGGTTAGCCTTCTTCTTCGGCATAGTCCTGATACTCTTTATAATCACCCGCAATGTTGCCTTTTCTATGGGCGGCGGGCTGTTGTCACTACCCTTTATCGCCTGGCTGGGCATGGACTCGACACCGTTTATCATCTACAGCGTTGTCCTGGACCTGGTAATAACGGTAAAGTTTATCCCCACCGCCAAGCCGGCTGTGGCTAGGGCTCGGAATTTGAAGGCTTTTATCTTTGACCGCGGGCAAAGAGACAGAAGATAAGCTACCCTAGCCAAAATAGGGTAAACACTTTATAATGGGGGTGTGGAGGATAGCCAGCTTATTTCTGATGTGCAGCAACTGACTGATGGCTTGGGGGAACTTCCCGAGCCGGTAGTCAAGCCCGCTTTTATTGCTGTCAGCGGTTTGCCAGGGACAGGAAAATCCTACTTCTGCTCTAAACTGGTCGAGAGACTGCCCCTTGTTATTCTGGAAAGTGATGCCCTACGCAAGGCGCTTTTCCCATTGCCCAGTTATAGCTCGCCGGAGAGCGCGCGTCTTTTCCGGGCATTGCACCTCCTCATTGAAAGGCTGCTTAGGAAAGGGATTTCCCTTATCCTGGATGCTACCAATCTATCGGAGCGATATCGTGAGCGCCTGTATAATATCGCCGACCGTCTGGAGATTAAGTTTATCCTGGTGCGGGTTGAGGCTGTCTCTTATACACATCTCCGAGCCCACGAGACCGTACTAGATC
>CAZHLO010000051.1:0-6258 GCA_964533385.1 uncultured Dehalococcoidales bacterium
GCAATCTAGAGGCTAAGGAGGGTAGATTATGGCTATATCCAAGGAAGCATATAAAAGACTGGAATCTATTGTCGGTGCCGAATATATTTCGGCTGACCCGGTAGTCTGCGAAGGTTACCGGGCAGGACCGGGAGGATATGAATGTGGACTGGGGTACGAGAGGGTAATGACCAAGATACCAGCCTGTGTTATCATGCCGCGGACTACTGAGGAAGTCCAGAAAATAGTCAAGGTCTGTAACCGCTATGAAGTTCCCTATGTTCCCTATAGCACCGGATGGTATGGCCCCCGCTCCCACTGCCATGTCGATAATGAATTGATTATCGACATGAAGAGGATGACCGATTTTGAGATTGATGAGAAGCACCTTTACGCTGTCGTTGGCCCGGGGATTATCTATTCCGAACTCCAACAAGAGGCGATGAATCGGGGGCTGTATATCGTGATTGGTGGTGGTGGGTCACAGGTATCTGCTATCGCCAATATGCTTGGCGATGGCTGGTCACCCCTTAGCTACCGGATTGGTCTACCCCACCGCCGAATATTAGGCACTGAGCTTATCCTGCCCGACGGCGAGCTGGTCAAGATGGGTTCGCTGGCGCTGCAGGACGACCCCTTCTGGGGGGAGGGGCTGGGACCGGACCTCCGGGGATTACTGCGTGGTTTCACCGGACTCAGAGGATGCCTCGGAATTGTAACCAAAATGGCGATAAAGCTCCTGCCCTTCCAACCGGAAAGGCTGGAGCCATCGGGGATTTCGCCGAATACCACCCTCCTGCTCCCGGAAAAGAGGGTGAAGTGGATTAATTTTACCATGCCCAGCCGGGATGCCCAGAAACAGGCGATGTATGAGATGGCCAAGGCGGAGATAGGGGGTGGAGCTACCAAGGTGCCCATATTCTGGCGGGCAATCGCCAGGGCAAGGTCGAAGGAGGAATACTGGGAGCTCTGGTCAAAGGAAAACGAGGAGACAATCAGCAGCTTTCACCTTCTTCGCGTCTTGCTCATCGCCTTTACCTCCGAGGAGCAGATGGAATATGAGGAGCAGGTGCTCACTGATATAATAATCGAGCTTGGAGGCGAAGCCCGCCGCACCCGACCGTCGGATGAATCCTGGTTCAAGAACGCCGATTCCGCCGGGATGTGGCTGATGTGCGGCTCCTACGTCTCGGTGGACTATGTCATTGAGACCATTGAGCATGCCATCCCCCACGGGGAAAATTACGCCAAACTCAAGAGGAATTTCACCCCCCCGCTTATGCCCGACTACGGCGACCCGGGCTGGTTCCAGAGCTTTGAACTGGGTCATCAAGGTTACTCCGAGTTCCTCGTCTACTGGGACCCCGATGAAAATACCGACAAGGTTGACCACTTCTACCTGGAAACATCAAAGGAAAACATAAGAAAGCGTTTCTATACCTCGCTATTAGGTCCGCACCAGCCCCTTTACCTGACCGGACCAGCCTACGGGCCAAACTACCATAAATGGCTTTTAGCGGTAAAGAACGAGTTTGACCCTAAGTTTGTCTGTCACCCGCCAGTGCCCCTAGCCCATGACGAGTTCGTGGAACGGGCGGAGTGGATGAGACCAATGAAGGACTGGGAAAGCCCTGAAATTAAGCCCAGACCATGATTTTGGCAGAAAGTTGCATAGCCAGGGGATAGTATGTGAAAATAGAGCGTAGGAGACAGGGAGAGAGAAGGTCTGATGGCTAAGACAAGAATGATATGTCCCTTTTCCGGTGTAATATGCAAGGACTGCCCCGTATATAGGGGCAGGCATTATCTTTTGTGTTTCTGTGAAAAATATCGGGGGTATCTGACGGAATCGGGGAAAATACCGCCAGAGTTAAGGACAGGCTCCAACGGGACGTTTGAAATGCCCTCTCTTCCCACCGCTAAAAAGGACCCGTATATTAATGAAATGCTTTAAAATATACAAAGAGGAGGCTTAATCCAAAATGCTAATTGAGGGAAAGTTTAATTTGAAGGCACCCGTTCAGCAGGTGTGGGATTTTCTGCTTGAGCCAGAGACGTTAGCCTCTTGCATCCCCGGCGCCGAAAAAGTAGAAGCCATTGATGATAAGAACTACGAGGCCACTGTCAAGCAGAGGGTTGGAATAATATCAGTAAAGTTTAATTTCATCACTACCTTAACCGAGATAAATCCTCCCAAATATGTAAAAGCCGTCGGCAAAGGCTCAGCTTTAGGCGGTTTGGGTACCTTTACCCACGAGATGACGGTCAACCTAACTGAAATCTCAAAGGATGAGGTAGAGATAGCCTATAAGACGAATGTAAGTATAGTTGGGCGGCTGGCTACCTTTGGGGAACGGATAATGAGAGCTAAGGCTAAGACAGTGGGAGAAGAGCTTACCCACAATCTACAGGAGAGGCTGAAGAGCAGGATAGGAGGCTCAAAATGATAAGAGACTTTGAACGTTTTGCTCCCAAGACGCTTAAAGAAGCCCTCACCCTGCTGGATAAATACCAGGATGACTGCAAGATAATCGCCGGGGGGCAATCGCTACTTGTCCTGATGAGACAGGGGTTGGTCACCCCCAAGTATTTAATCGATATTAAGGGCATATCTGAGCTGAGCTACATTAAGTCTGACAAAGACGGGCTCAAAATTGGTGCCCTGACCACGCATCGGACAATAGAAAAATCCCCCAAGATGCGGGGTGGTTTCGTGGTGCTCGCCGAGATGGAGAATCGGTTGGCCTCAATCCAGACTCGCAACTGGGGCACTATAGGGGGTAATATCTGTCACGCCGACCCGGCAGGAGACCCGGCACCAGTACTTATTGCGCTAAACGCTACCTTAAAGATGGCCAGTCGGAAAGGTGAAAGAACCATGGCAATGGAAGATTTCTGCCTGGATTACTTTGAAACCGCGCTAGAGCCTGGCGAACTACTTACCGAGATCGTGATACCGGCTGTCCCTCCCCACACTGGCACCGCCTATACCAAATTCAATGTGATAGAGAGTGATTTAGCCACCGTGGGAGTCGCCGTGTCAATTACTCTGGGCTCAGGCGATGGTGTTTGCAAAGACGTGCGCATCGCCCTGGGGGCAGCGGCACCAACCCCGATGAGGGCAAAAAAGGCGGAAGCAGTGCTCAAGGGTAAAAAAATTACCGATAATCTACTCGTGGAAGCCGGGGAGATAGCTTCCACTGAGGCTGAACCTATATCCGATATCTACGCCTCAGAAGAGTACCGGCGAGAGCTGGTGAAGGTTCTGGTTAAACGAATGGGCAAGGAAGCCCTCGCCAGAGCTAAGCAAGCTTAAGAGGAAAGAGTGATAAGATGAAAAAGGAGCTAAAACTTAAAGTGAACGGTCAGCCTTACGAGCTTTACGTAAAACCTAAAACCTTACTGGTGGAGGTGTTAAGAGACCACATCGGGCTGACCGGGACCAAGCGAGGATGCAACGAGAGTGCTTGTGGGGCTTGCACTATAATTCTCAATGGCATGGCAGTAAAGTCCTGCTCCATACTAGCCCTTCAGGCCGATGGTGGTGAGGTGCTGACGGTTGAGGGGCTAGCTAAGGGAGCTGATCTGAGTCCATTGCAGAAAGCCTTCCTCGACCATGGTGCTTACCAGTGCGGCTTCTGTGCCCCAGGAATGCTGATGGCATCTACGGCACTGCTAATGGAAAACCCCAAGCCCACAAAGGAGCAGATGAAGGAAGGCATCGATGGCAACATCTGCCGCTGCACCGGCTATAACAGCATTATCCGAGCCATAACTGCCGTAGTTAAGGGTGAGTATAAGGAGGCGAAATGAGCAAATACTCAGTAATCGGTCAACGGGTGCATAACGTTGACGGAACGGAAAAGGTAACCGGTAGTGCTAAATACACCTTCGACGTGGTGCTGCCTAATATGCTCTACGGCAAAATCCTGAGAAGCCCCCACCCCCATGCCAAGATTCTCAAGATTGATACCCGCAAGGCTAAAAGGCTGGTCGGGGTAAGGGCGGTGGTCACCGGAAAGGACACCCCTGGTCACAAACAGGGTATCTGGCGGCGCTTCCCTGAACTCTGTGATGAGGAAATCCTCTGCCGGGAGAAGGTCCGCTATATCGGCGACCCGGTGGCAGCCGTAGCTGCCATTGATGAAGATACTGCCGAGGAGGCACTGGACTTAATTGACGTGGAATATGAGCTGCTACCAGCGGTCTTTGACCCGCTGGAAGCGATTAAGGAGGATGCGCCCCAGATTCACGAAGGCGTTGAACTCAATATCAATGTTACCCGCCATATTGAGTGGGGCGATGTTGATGAAGCGTTTAAGAAGTGTGACCACATTCGTGAAGACCAGTTCAAATGCTCGTCACAAGCCCATGTCTGCATGGAGACCCACGATGCCGTAGCCAGCTTCGGCCACAATGGCAAGCTCACGGTGTGGACCTCATCTCAGTCATCATACTATATCCAGCGATTACTGGCTGATATGCTGGACCTGAGAGAGAGTGACATAAGAGTGATGAACCGACACACCGGAGGCGGCTTTGGCTCTAAGTTTGAGCTGGACTCGGCTCAGTTCTGCGCCGCCGTGCTGTCCATGAAGTTGTGCCAGCCGGTAAAGATAGTTCTCAGCCGGGAAGAGGAGTTCACCGCTACCAAGCGCCGAACCCCCATGTACTACTATCTTAAACTCGGCGCCAAGAAAGACGGCACCCTGCTGGCTAAAGAAGCTCGCGCCATTACCGAGGGCGGCGCCTATACGGCTATGGGAGCTACGGCACTGTATCTTACTGGTTTCTTCTCCTCATTCCCATATAAGTATCCTAACTACCGCTATGACGGCTATCGGGTCTATACCAATACGGCACCGACCTCAGCCATGCGTGGCTTCGGTGCTCCCCAGTCCACTTTTGTCGGCGAAACACAGCTGGACATGATGGCGGAAGACCTGGGGATAGACCCCATTGAAATCAGGCGCAAGAACGGAATGACGCCTAATTACGAGGTTCCAGGGCAGGCCTTTATCCAGAGCTGCGGGCTGCACCAGTGCCTGGACAAGATTGAGGCACACATCAAGGAGCGGGGGAAACTGCCGCCGAACCACGGTATCGGTGTAGCCGCCTACGGCTTTATGTCCGGCGGTATCTTTAACTGGTTTAACACCCCTTATGCTTTCTCCTCGGCTATCGTCAGGATAAATATTGATGGCAAGGTTGACCTGTTTACCGGCGCCTGCGATATTGGCCAGGGTTCAAATACCACGCTGAGCATGATCTGTGCCGAAGAACTGGGGGTGCGCCTTGAGGATATCAGAATATTCTCCGGCGATACCGGTATCTGCCCCCCCGACCTCGGTGCCTGGGGCAGCCGCGAGACACTGATGAACGGCAATGCCGTTAAGATGGCTGCCGCCGATGCCAAGCGCCAGCTCCTGGAGGCTGCCGCTGCCAAGATGGGACCAAACATTGTTTATGACCTGGATATCAAAGACCGCTGGATTCATCTGGTTGACCGCCCGGAGAGGGGCGTCTCCTACTTTGATATCGTTAAAGAGGCGATAAGGGGTAAAGACGGCAATGCTATCATGGGGCGTGGGTACTATACCCCCCACCGCAAGGGGATGATATCCCCCGCCTATAGCTTCGGCGTCCAGGCTGCCGAAGTGGCCGTGGATGTAGAGACGGGTAAATACAGGCTGGTGAATGTGACCACCGCTCATGAAAGTGGCACGGTAATCAATCCCGTAGGCATTGAAGGACAGCTAGAGGGAGCTATAATGATGGCTGGAGGCTATGGCTTCTGTGAAGACCAGCCCATGGATGAGGGCAAGATACTTAATCCATCAATTGCCGATTACAAGCTTATCCGCTCCCTGGATATGCCAGAGACCGAGATTTTAGCGATTGACACCTATGAGCCTGAGGGACCGTTCGGCGCCAAGGAGGCTGGCGAAGGACTGACCAATCCCACTGCCGGTGCTATAGCCAATGCCTTATATAAGGCAGCAGGTGTCAGAATACATGATTTGCCCATAACCCCGGAGAAAGTCCTCCGAGCGCTCAAGGAGAAAAAGAAGAAGAGTAAATAAGGCGCTAGCGCAAACTAGGCGGGAGGTTAGCTATGAGTTATCAATGCCCAGTATGTAATAAGGTTTCAGGCGACGCTTACGATTTGGCCCGCCATATGATTGGCCGGGGGGATAAGGTACATAGAGACTGGATTAACTCTAAGGGTTTTAAGTACTCAGAGTTGCTTACCTTGCAATTCAAGTCTTTTGGCGGCGA
>CAZHLO010000052.1:0-1262 GCA_964533385.1 uncultured Dehalococcoidales bacterium
GCATATAAGAAAGAGAAAACTATGGCTGAAGTTCATCCCTTCCCCGGTGTACGTTATAATCAATCGCTGGTCAAAGACCTGGCTGGCGTTATCTGTCCCCCGCATGACATTGCTACCCCGCAGTTGCAGCAAGAACTCTATCACCGGAGCGAGTATAACTTTGTCCGGCTGGAATTTGGTTGGAAGTTACCTCATGATACAGCTACAGACAATAGATATACTCGCTCCGCAGCTACCCTGGAGCAGTGGTTGGAGCGGGGTGTTCTGGTGGTTGACGAAGTGCCGGCTATCTACCTCCACGACCACTATTTCAATCACAAAGGAAAGGAATTCAGGCGACGTGGTATAATCGTCCGTGTTAGGTTGGAAGAGTGGGACAAGATGGTAGTCCGCCCCCATGAGGGCACCCTGGTTGAGTCCAAGAGTGACCGCCTAAGCTTGCTGTGGGCACTTCAAGCCAATACCAGCCCAATCCTGGCTCTATATGAAGCCGGGGGACAGCAGGTCTCCTCGTTACTAGCAGCACAGGAGAAGCCCCAGCCGATAATTAGCATAAGTGGTGGTGACGAAAGGCATAATGTCTGGGCTATCACCGAGCCTGAGGTTATTGACCAGCTATCAACTAGCTTAGCACCTCAGCCACTCTATATCGCTGATGGCCACCATCGCTATGAGAGTGCTCTTACTTACCGGCGGGAGAGGCGTACCTCTTTTTCATCAGTGTCAGAAGACGAGGCGTTTAATTTCGTCATGATGGAGCTGGTGGCTTTCTCCGACCCCGGGCTTATCATTCTGCCGGCTCACCGACTGGTTCGTGGTGTGTCAAGAGCCGCCCTGAGTGAGCTGACGACCAAGTTGAATTCATTCTTTGAAATAGAGGAATTGCCGCTTAGTAAAACTGATGTCTGGAAGCAGATTGACCATTTACTAGCCGCCGGGGGGATAAACGAGGTTAGATTGGTTCTTTTTGGTTTGGCTGAGGGGCGTCTTCTCTTGCTCAGGTTGCGTGACTTTACTGCGGCTAGCCAGTTGATGCCTTACTTTCATTCTGAGCTGTATAAGAGGCTGAATGTCAGTGTCCTTGACCATGTCATACTGGAGAAGCTGGTGGGGCTGAGCAGCGGTGAGGAGTTAACCCTCGGTTATAGCCATGACGGAGAGGATGCGGTAAACAAGGTAGTAGACCAGGAATACCAGCTAGCCTTTCTGTTAAGCCCGATTAGGGCGGAAGTGGTCAAAGCCATTGCCGATGCCGGTGATAG
>CAZHLO010000052.1:1362-6257 GCA_964533385.1 uncultured Dehalococcoidales bacterium
AGCCAGTATCATCAGGGCTTGACCTCTGGGCTTGAGGCGGGAAACGTGCATGGCGCTAATATTGATATCGGCATCGCCGGTTATCTTGCCTACGGCTCCGATAAGCCCGGGGCGGTCTAGGTGGTCGCTGAAGATGAAATAGCCACCGGTGGGCACAATATCAATCCAGTAGTTGTTGACCCGCACGATGTGCGATTCGCTATGGATTACTGTCCCGGCGCCAGTGGTTACCCCGGCGCTGGTAGTAACCTCTACCGTAATAAGGCTGGCATAGTTTTCACAGGTGGCTTCCTTTTGTTCCACAACGGTGAGACCACGGCGGGTGGCGAGTATATTGGCATTAACCAGATTAACCCTCTCCTCACTTATCCCCTCGAGCAGTCCCCCCAGAACGGCTGCCTTAAGGATGTTGGTATCATAATTGGAAATCTCGCCTTCATATTTAATCTGGATAGCATTGGTTTGTCCCTCAGCCAGCTGGCTGACCAGCCTGCCCAGTGTGGCAGCAACCTTGATAAAGGGTGCCAGAGCCGATAGAGTTTCCACCGGGATGAAGGGGGCATTAACCGAATATCGGGGTGGTTGTCCCCTGAATATATCAACAACCTGCTCGGCGACATCAATCGCGGCCATGGTTTGAGCCTCAGTGGTGGAAGCCCCCAGATGGGGGGTAACAATAATGTTGTCCTCTTCAAAAAGGATGCTGCTTGTCGCCGGTTCCTTGGCGAAGACATCAATGGCAGCACCAGCCACCCTCTTCTCTTTTACTGCCTTAGCCAGCGCCTTCTCATCGATTAGCCCGCCCCGGGCAGTATTAATGATGCGGACTGTTGGTTTGACTAAATCCAGCTCTTTAGCTCCGATTAGTCCCTTGGTTGATGGGGTTAATGGGATATGGAGGGTGATAAAGTCTGATTCCTTGAGTAATTGTTTTAGGGGAACAAGCTCCACCTGCAGATTACGGGCATGGTCAACCGAGATGAAGGGGTCGTGGGCGATGAGCTTCATTTGCAGCCCCCGGGCACGCTTGGCTACCTCTGAACCCACATTGCCCAGTCCGATGATACCCAGGGTCTTATCTCTTACCTCAGTACCCATAAAATCAGCCCGTCGCCATACCCCGGATTTGAGCACAACATTAGCCTGAGGAATGTTACGGGCTAGGGAGAGCATAAGGGCAATAGTGTGCTCGGCGGCGGAGATGGTGTTGCCGGTGGGGGCATTAACTACCAGAATGCCTTTTTGAGTCGCCTCATCGACATCAATATTGTCCACGCCGACGCCAGCCCGGGCGATGACCTGTAGCTTTTTCCCGGCTTGAATAACCTCGGCTGAGACCTGGGTCTGGCTGCGCACTATCAGTGCTTCATAGTCGCCGATGGTAGATATTAGCTCCTCTGGCTTGAGCCCTGTTTTAACATCCACCTCGGCATGGCTACGCAGAATATCTATGCCCTCCTCAGAAATAGGGTCAGCAATTAAGACTCTCATTTTACCCTCTCTTAACCACCCTTAAATCCAGCCTTTGGTAATACCTCTTTCAGGGCTGATATTACTACCTTAATGTCCTTTTCCGTTACCCAGCCCAGGTGACCGATGCGGAATATCTTGCCATCCAGCCTCTGCTGTCCGCCAGCAAGCACAATCTGGTGTTCCTCCCTCAGAATCTTATTCATCTTCTTGGGGTCAAGCCCATTTGAGGCAGCTACGGCGGTAACAGTGTTGGAGGCGTGGCTTTCCTCGGCGAAGAGGGATAAACCCAGCGACTTTATCCCATCTCGGGTGGCTTTGCCGACACGGGTGTGTCGGGCGAAAATATTGGTTAGACCTTCCTTCAGCATCATGTCCAGCGCCACTTGGAAGGCAAATACGACGGAGATAACCGGTGTCCAGGGCGTCTCCCCCTTCTCCAGATAGCTCTTGGCTTTAGTAAAGTCCCAGTAGAAGCGGGGCATTTTAGCGGTAGCATATGCTTGCCATGCCTCCTGGCTCACGCTGACCATAGCCAGACCGGGAGGAACCATCCACCCCTTCTGAGAGCTAGTAACCACCACATCGCAGTGCCAGTAATCTACCGGCAGGTTGATTGAGCCCAGGCTACTGATGGCATCAACCAGCAGCAGTTTATCAAATTCCTTTACTGTTGAGCTTATTGCCGCCAGGTCATTAGTGACGCCGGTAGAGGTCTCGTTGTGGGTAACCAGCACCGCCTTTATCTTAGGTTCAGCCTTAAGCGCTTTACGCACGGCATCGGTATCAGCCGCCTTACCCCATTCAAAGTTGAGGGGGGTTACCTCAGCGCCAAATTGTTTGGCGATGGTGGCAAAGCGTTCGCCAAAGACACCAATAGCTACCGATAGCACCTTGTCTCCCGGAGATAGGGTATTAACGATGGCTGCCTCCAATCCGCCTGTTCCTGAGCCAGTGAGCAGAAAGAGGTCATTCTTGGTCTGGAATAACTGTTTTAGTTTAGCCGTCACGCCGTTTAGTATCTGCCCAAATTCAGGACCACGATGATTTATCATCTGCCGGCTCATTGCCTGAAGAACCTCACTGGGGCAGGGGGTAGGTCCGGGAACGCGTAGTTGCTCCATTTTTCCTCCTTTACTACAGTTTAATCTTCTATAATTACTTTGGCAAAGCGGCGTTTGCCAACTTTAATAATGCTGCCACTTTGAACCGGGGCTACATTACTGGTTACCTTCTTGCCATCTATGCTGACCGCGCCCTGAGCAATCAGTCGGCTAGCCTCGCTGCGGCTTTTGGTTAGCCGTGTTGCTACCAGCAGTCGGCTGATATCAATGCCTACTTTTCCACCTCGTTGAGCGGCTAGTTCACCAAAAGACAAACGATATTCGGGTATCTCCTCTGGTATTTCCTTCCTTTGCACGGTTCTTTCAAAGTGCCCCTCAGCTTCAGCGGCTGCCTGTTGGTCGTAGAGCTGGGTTATAATCTCTCTGCCCAGGCGCTTTTTAAGCTCCATAGGATTAATGGTTTTATCCTCAAGCCCCTGTTTGAATTCCTTCAGTTCCTTATCGGGGACATCGGTAACTAATTCAAAGTAGTTTATAATCAGGCTATCAGGGATGGACATCACCTTACCGTATATCTCCTCAGGCGACTCAGCAACGCCAATATAATTGCCCAGGCTTTTGCTCATCTTCTGACTGCCATCGGTGCCAACCAGCAGGGGGACCATAAAGCATTGTTGTGGGCGCTGTCCCACCATCGACTGAAGCTCTCTTCCCACCAGGAAGTTAAATTTCTGGTCGGTGCCGCCAAACTCAACATCGGCCTGAATAGCCACTGAATCGTAAGCTTGTAGCAGTGGGTAAAGTAACTCAGTCATGGCGATGGGCCGCCCGGCGTTATACCGGGCACTGAAGTCATCTCGAGCCAGTAACTGAGCCACGGTAAACTTACTGGTGAGCTGGATAATATCAGTGAGGGTAAATTTGCCAAACCACTCACTCTGCCACCTGATCTCTGTCCTCTTCTTATCGACTATCTTGAAGAACTGCTTCATATAGGTTTCGGCGTTAGCCTTGACCTCTTCCATGGAGAGCATTGGTCGGGTGGCTGACATACCACTGGGGTCGCCAATCTGGGCAGTCCAGTCAGCAACGATGAGAACAACCTGATGCCCCAATTCTTGGAATTGACGCAGCTTCCTCAATGAGACCATGTGACCCAAGTGGATATCGGGGTAACTGGGGTCAAAACCCTCCTTCAAGCGCAGCTTTTTCCCTGAGCGCAGCAGCGCTGACATCTCTTCTTCGACGATGATTTCAGCTACCCCTCGCTTGAGTAAATAACTTAAGTCTTGGTTGAACATAGTTAGCTTCCACCTCGGGTTTTTAGTATGGCTTTCCCTCGTTTTACATCCTCGGCTATCTGTTTCTTCAGTTGTTCCGGGGTGTCAAATTTTATCTCGTCACGGAGGCGCTCAGTGATATCAACGGTTAACTCCTGCCCATACAGGTCGCCGTGGTAGTCAAGGAGGTAGACCTCAACCACGCGCTGGCTTTCGCCGAAGGTAGGGCGCTGGCCAATGTTGGTCATTGCCGGATGAGCCTGGTCATCAATATGAACCCGGCTAACATAAACGCCTTCGGCGGGGAGGGCTTGCTGTGGGCTTATATCCAGATTGGCGGTGGGGAAGCCCAGCTCTACGCCTCGCCTAGCTCCTGCTATTACCCGCCCATGAAGGCGGAAAGGACGCCCAATGAAGCTCTGCACCCGTTTCATATCTCCTAGAGCTAATGCCTTCCTGATAGCGGTGCTGCTTACCATCTCGCCATTTATTATTATCGGGGGCACCACCGTTACACTGAAGCCCATTTCCTGCCCCAGTCGGCGCAGGGTATCGGTATTGCCCTCTCGGCTTTGGCCTAAGGCAAAGTCAGGTCCAATTACTAGCCCGCGCATTCTGAGGTATTTCTTTAGTAGACCCAGGAATTGCCGAGGGCTAAAGCTGGCTAACTCACGGGTAAAGGATAGGATAATAATAGTCTCAACGCCTTCATCCTTGAGCAGCTTTGTTCTTTGGGCAAGGTCGGTCAAGAATGGTAGCCTGGTTTGAGGTGACAATACCTCCTGAGGATGCTGGCGAAAGGTTACCACTCCACTGGCCAAACCCTGCTTTCGGGCAAGCCCCTTCAGTTGGGAAATCAGGTATTTATGACCAAGGTGGACGCCATCAAAGACGCCAATGGTTAGCAGCATATCCTTTTTGGCTGATAGCTTACCCAGTTCTTTCTCTACCTGCATAGTTCTTTATACTAGCATAACCCTATTTGAGCGTCAACAAAATCTTAACTCTCTTGTTTCCCTACCTCCCTATTTTAAAGCTGTCTCTTATACACATCTCCGAGCCCACGAGACCGTACTAGATC
>CAZHLO010000053.1:0-6027 GCA_964533385.1 uncultured Dehalococcoidales bacterium
GAGATCTAGTACGGTCTCGTGGGCTCGGAGATGTGTATAAGAGACAGATGCAGATAAATGTATCCCAGCAGCTTAGGTCATCTATAGGTTCAATACGGGATTATGAGGTGAACGAGATTATTGATGTTACCGATGATGGCAACAGTAGCCTGGTTCAGGGCAAGGTCAGCTTGATGCGCACTGACCGCGGTATCCTGGTTAAGGGTGTGCTGGATACCGAGGTTGAACTCACCTGTAGCCGCTGTCTGAGCTTATTCCATTGCCCTCTGGCTTTAGCTCTTGAGGAGGAGTATTTCCCGACTACAGATGTAGTTAGTGGTGCTCCACTGCCCCTGCCTGAGGAGTTTGGCTCTTTCACCATTGATGAGCGTCACGAGCTTAATTTAACTGAGGCAATACGTCAGTGTGCGCTGCTGGCTATTCCTATGAAACCGCTTTGTCGTGAAGATTGTGCCGGGTTATGTCCTCATTGCGGTCACAATCTTAACCGAGGAGCTTGTAATTGTCTGCCTCTTGAGGCAGACCCTCGCTGGTCTGGGCTGAATAGATTGAACAAGGAGAAAGGAACGCAGTAGGTTATGGGAGCTTTACCCAAACGAAAATATGCCAAGGCGCGTCAGGGTAAGAGGCGGGGTCATTTAGGCTTAGCCGTGCCTCCTCTGGACTATTGCCCTCAGTGTCATAGTCCTAAGCTATTTCACCATGTTTGTCCCGTCTGTGGGAGCTATGCTGGTAAGGAGGTCATCGAGGTCAAAAGCCCGAAGAAGAAGACTGAATGATGACCTGTGACTGGCAACAAGGTCGGAGCTGTTTTCTTGGTTATCCCGTTTTTACTAGCTGGGAAAGGATGAACCATGGTTGAGCCAATGAAAGCGGCCTATGTCTTTCCCGGGCAGGGTTCTCAGTGGGTAGGCATGGGGCGTGACCTTTACCATAATTTTGATTCGGCTAAAGCCGTCTTTGAGCAGGCTGATGAGGCTTTGAGCTTCCCCCTCTCTCAACTGTGCTTTGAGGGTCCGGAAGATGAGCTTCGCCAGACGATTAATGCCCAACCAGCAATAGTAACTGTCAGCTTTGCCTGCCTGGAAGCTACCCACAGTGTGAATGCTGGAGTACCGCCGGCTAGCTTTGTTGCCGGTCACAGTCTGGGTGAATATACCGCGCTGGCAGCGGCTGGGGTGCTTGATTTCCCCACCACAGTGTATCTGGCTCGGGAGAGGGGAAGGCTAATGCATGAGGCAGGTCAGATAACCCCGGGGGGTATGGCGGCAATAATTGGGCTTGACGAACCGCTGCTGGCTGAGGTGTGTGCGCAGACTGGCGCCCGCGTTGCCAATATTAACTGCCCCGGTCAGATAGTGATTAGCGGGGCTGAGGACAACTTAAATCAAGCTATGGATTTGGCTAAAGCCAGAGGGGCATATCGTGTTATCCCATTACAGGTAAGTGGTGCCTTTCATACCCCACTGATGCAGCCGGCGGTTGACGGTATGGCTGAGATTATAGTCACCCTTTCCTTTGCTGAGCCAGCCATTCCCATTATAGGCAATACCACCGCCAAGCCACTCGTCACTGCCCAATCAATTAAGGAAGAACTCCTCACGCAACTTTGCCATTGTGTTCAGTGGCAGCGTTCGGTAGAGTATATGGCGGGTGACGGGGTGTCTACCTTTATCGAGATTGGACCGGGGAGGGTGCTGGCTGGTCTAATCAAACGGATTGATAAAAATGTCAAAATCCTGAATATCGGTGATGCCGAAGCGGTGAAGAATGTCGCGCAGGGGGTGAGGTAGAATGAACCTTTCGACTAGAGTAGCCATAGTCACTGGCAGCGGCCGGGGTATAGGGCGGGCTATTGCCCTGAAACTGGCTGAGGTCGGGGCTACGGTGGTGGTCAATGATATCGGCGATGTCAAGCCCGTTGAAGCCGTAGTTAAGGAAATCAAAGCCATAGGCAAACAATGCCTGCCAGTTATGGCTGATGTCAGCTCTGCCTCAGATGTCGCCCGGCTGGTGGAGGAGACTATAGCCGCCTATAAGCGGGTTGATATCCTGGTGAATAATGCTGGCATTAACCGTGACCAGCTCCTTCTGCGGATGTCGGAGGAGGACTGGGATAAGGTGCTGGCTGTCGACTTAAGGAGCGTCTTCCTCTGCACCAAAGCCGTGCTAAGGCATATGGCCAAGCAGCGCTGGGGCAGAATCATCAGCCTGTCCAGTATTGTTGGCATCGTGGGCAACAAGGGGCAGGCCAACTATGCTTCAGCCAAGGCGGGCATTATTGGCTTTACCCGCAGCATTGCCAAGGAGGTAGCCTCCCACGGCATCACAGTTAATGCGGTTGCCCCCGGCTTTATTGATACCGAGATGACCCGGCAACTTAGGGAAGAGTGGAAGCAGGAGCTCAAGAAGCGCATCCCCGTGGGCGACTTTGGCTCTCCCCGCGATGTAGCTGAGGCGGTCGCCTTTCTCGCTTCGGAAGAGGCGAGGTACATCACGGGGCAGGTCTTGGGGATAGACGGGGGCATGGCTGCATCCTGGCTGTGACCTATTGCGCAATTAAAATTAAGTGCTATAATGTTTGCTTGACTTTGGGGAATAATCTATGGGAGTAAGGCGGAAAGCTCGGGCGATAGCCCTTCAGGCATTGTATGAGGTCGATGCTGTCGGGCATGATATGGAGAGTGCCTTAGCCCATTCTCTGGCTGAGAGAGGGCTGTCTGAGGAGAATGCCGCCTTCGTCCGGGAGCTGGTTAGCGGGGTTATCCAGAATAAGGAGGAGATTGACCAGCATATCAGGAAATTTGCCCCCGCCTGGCCCGTGGAACAGATATCCATCGTGGACAGGAATATTCTGAGGCTTGCAATATTTGAGATTTTACTTGATAATAATGTGCCGATTAAGGTAGCCATAAATGAGGCGGTTGAGTTAGCCAAGAAGTTTGGCAGCGATAACTCGCCAAAGTTTGTTAATGGAGTCTTGGGTTCGGTTAGCGCACTTGCCAGTAGGTAAAAGTAGAGGGAGGTAAAGATGCCTACAGTTTTTGATCGAGTAAAGAAGATAGTTATGGAGCAGCTCGGCGTGGAGGAAGCCGAGGTTGTGCCCTCAGCTAACTTTGTTGATGATTTAGGTGCTGATTCTCTGGATTTGGTCGAGCTGGTCATGTCATTAGAAGAGGAATTCAGCCAGGGAGGCCAGAAGGTCGAGATACCGGATGAGGATGCGGAGAAGATAGCGACGGTTCAGGATGCCGTTGATTATATTCATGACCATGGCATTAAGGATGACTAGATAAGGAAGTTAAACCCCCCAAGTGATTGAGCCCATTGTATTATCTGTTGGTGAGAGTGTTCATTTAAGGCAGGGCAAAGACCATATTTACTATGCCGGCATGCCGTCGGAGAATGTCTATTCCATCGTCCAGAAAAAGGCGGCTGGCAACCAGGGGTATGCCTGGAATCTATTTTATTCCAGAAAACAGCAAGAGATAACCATCGACGGCGTTAATATCTTTGTTGAGAATGTTACCCCTCAGGAAATCACTTTACGGATAGGGTAGGGTAACCCCATCCCCTGTATCCCCTTCCCCTTAGCAAGGGGAAGGGGAATTTATTAAAAAGAGGGGCTAACGCCCCTCTTAGACTCCTTTGCTACTAACTTTGTGTAGCATATTTCCCAAAATTAGGGTCATACATCTGGGGCAAGGACATTAGGACATCGTTTGTGACGTCGGCAATGAAGTCAGCAATCTCATCCAAATCCTGCACGCTCATCTCTTGAAAATGCAATTTTAGCCCTGAAGATCTCTTGGCTGTTGTCTTTACTCTAGTTACTGTTTCCTTTGTAGTACCCGGTCCCCAAATTGCATGTATTGTTGCATTTCTCTTTTCTTCGGCTTGAGCGACTCGACTTAATAAATTTTTCAATTCGGCTGGCTCTTCAGTGCTATGCACCTTATATCTATAGAGTGAACTAAAGAGTGCTACCTTCTGCTTGAATGAAAGTCCAGCAGTTATAATATGTCCGACTTGTTGTTCACTTTTCATAAGCGCCCTGATACAAAGTGATAATATTTCCTCAAGTAGAGCGAAGTTCACTGTGATTCTCCCAATGGACCTAAGATGCTCGTCACTGGGTGGTAATTCAAGCTTTCCCATTTCATCCTCCTCCTCACTCAACCTTTTACCTTAATTATATCACCCTATCTTATTTAATATATCCTCCAATGTCTTCTGCCATTCTTTTCCAAATCGTTTGGGGTTCAGGCGGAGCTGGGTGGTGCCGACCTTGATGCCGTCTTTTAATAGGGGCGCCAGCTTCTGCTGGTCAAGCTTCATCCCCTCAAATAATCTAATCACAATCTGCCCTTCCTCAGTAGAAATGGACTCAATGCTCGCCTTGGCTGCCAGAATCCTAATCTTGACGGCGTAGAGCAGGTTTTCTACCTCCGCCGGCAGAGCGCCAAACCTGTCGCTGAACTCTTTAGCCATATCTTCTATTTTCTCCACCTTATCCAGCTTGACCAGGCTCTGGTAGAGGCTTAATCTGGTGTCAACGTCAGCGACATATTCCTCAGGGATATAGGCTTTTAGCGGCAAATCCAGGGTGGGAGGGGGGAGGTGGGATAGTTTAATTACCTTTTCCGGAACGCCAGCCTGTCTTGCCTTTAGCTCATCTATTGCCTCCGCCAGCAGCCGGGTGTAAAGGCTGAAGCCAACGGCGCTGATAAACCCGCTCTGCCTTACCCCCAGCAATGTCCCCGCCCCCCTGATTTCCAGGTCTTTCATGGCAATGCCAAAGCCAGCCCCGAGCTCGGTGGCTTCAAATATGGTCTTTAGCCTTTTCTCGGCATTGAGGGTGAGGTGCTTCCCTTTATCGTAGAGAAAATAGGCGTAGGCAAGATGGGCGCCTCGCCCGACTCGTCCCCTTAATTGATATAGCTGGGTCAGCCCAAACTTATCGGCTCGGTTGACAATCAGAGTGTTAACATTGGGCATATCCAGCCCTGATTCAATGATGGTGGTGCAGACCAGAATGTCGCTCTTGCCCTGGGCAAAGTCAGCCATAACCTTCTCCAGCTCAGCCTCAGGCATCTGCCCGTGGGCGATGGTTATTTTTGCCTCCGGTATCAGCGCTTGGAGCTTGCCGGCGACATAATCTATACTTTGAACTCTATTATGCACAAAGAAGACCTGCCCGTTTCGTTCTAGCTCTCTTAAAATAACCTCCCGGATTAGCCGCTCGTCATATTCAGCGACATAGGTCTTGATGGGGAGGCGCTGCTCTGGTGGAGTCTCCATAGTGCTCATATCCCTCACCCCCACCAGGGACATATGAAGGGTGCGGGGGATTGGGGTGGCGCTCAGGGTCAGCACGTCCACCTCCTGCCTCAGTTTTTTCAGGTGCTCTTTATGGGTGACGCCGAAGCGTTGCTCCTCGTCAATGATTAGTAACCCCAGGTTCCTGAATGCCACGTCCTTTTGCAGCAGGCGGTGGGTGCCAATGCAGATGTCAACACTGCCGTTAGCTAATCCTTCAATGATAATTTCCTGCTCTTTCGGCGACTTAAATCGGCTCAAGACCTCAATCCTCACCGGGAAAGCATCCAGCCTTTGCTTAAAGGTGGCGAAGTGCTGTTGGGCGAGCACGGTAGTCGGCACCAGCACTGCCACCTGCTTGTTATCCATCACTGCCTTGAAGGCAGCGCGGATGGCGACCTCGGTCTTGCCGTAGCCCACGTCCCCGCAGACCAGCCGGTCCATCGGTTTGGCTTTTTCCATATCCTCTTTTACTTCTCCCTGAACCTTTATCTGGTCCGGCGTCTCCACATAAGGGAAGGAAGCCTCCAGCTCCTGCTGCCAGACGGTATCCTGGGAAAAGGTAAAGCCGGGCACGACCTCTCGCGAGGCATAGAGAGCCAGCAACTCCTGGGCGATATCCTCCACTGATTCCCTGACCTTTTGCTTGGTTCTCGTCCATTCCTGCGTACCCAGTCGAGAGAGTGTTGGTGGCTGTTCCACGGCTCC
>CAZHLO010000054.1:0-5944 GCA_964533385.1 uncultured Dehalococcoidales bacterium
GAAAAAACCCTCCCCTGGAGACAAAGCTTCCTCTTAAGGACAGCAAGTTGTTGCCTTTAGTATTAATCTGCTAAACTGTTTATGGCATACTATGAAGAAATTTGCAAGGACTATATCCGGGGTCACGCCGGTGGCGGTGATGACCCTCCCCCTCAAATGCCCGGGGAAATGTGTCTATTGCCCCACCTACCCGGTGGCGCCCCAGAGCTATACACCGGAGTCGCCAGCAGTGCTGAGAGCTATAAGGTGCGGCTTTGATGCCAAAAAGCAGGTTAAGCTAAGGCTAAGAGTTCTGTCCGAAATGGGGCACCCTACCGATAAGGTTGAGCTGATAGTGATGGGCGGCACTTTTCTAGCTTACCCCAAGGGTTATCAATACCATTTTATCAAGGACTGCCTTGACGGCCTGAACGGTGGGGAATCGGCTGACCTGGAAGAGGCAAAACGACTTAACGAAACGGCTGACCATCGCTGCACCGGACTTTGTATCGAGACCAGACCAGATTGGTGCGGTGAAGAGGAAATAGACAGGATGCTCGAGTTTGGCACCACCAGGGTAGAATTGGGGGTTCAGACCTTAGATGATAAAATCTACCGGCTGGTAAGAAGGGGGCATAAGGTTGAAGATGTGGTCAGGGCTACTGCCATGCTCCGGGAGCATGGCTTTAAGGTGCACTACCACTGGATGCCGGGGCTTCCCGGCTCCACCCCGGCGGAGGATTTAGCCCTCTCCAAAGAGCTTTTTGCTGATGCCCGGTTTAGACCGGATGGCTTGAAGCTATACCCGACCATGGTGGTTGAGGGCACCGAGCTGGAGAGATGGTATCAGGAAAATCGCTATCGGCCATACGATGCCAACACCTTGGTCAACCTGATGGTGGATATAAAATCCATTGTACCCAAATATGTCAGGATATCGCGGGTGCTGCGTGATATCCCGGCCAAGTTCATCACCGCTGGTTGCAAGAATTCGTTGCGGGGGTTGATTAAGCAGCGAATGAAGCAAAGGGCAATTGAATGTAAGTGCATCCGCTGCCGGGAGTACGGTCATCGGGCGCGAGATGGCTGGGAAATAGGCGAACCCCGGATGGCAAGGATGGATTATGAAGCCTCAGGGGGTAGAGAAATCTTCCTCTCCTTTGAGGACGAGGCGGAAACCCTGTTTGGACTACTGCGGATGAGGATTCAATCCAAGCCAGTAGGAAATTCCGCTTTGATACGGGAATTACACGTTTATGGACCTGAAGTCCCCCTCAGTGAGCAGAGGGAAGGGACAGCTCAGCATAAGGGTCTGGGCAAAGCCTTGCTCCGGGAGGCAGAGCGAATTGCCGGTGAGGAGTTTCAGGTGCCAAGGATGATAATCTTAAGCGGCGTTGGCACCAGAGAATACTACCGCACTGAATTCGGTTATAACTTACAGGGAGATTATATGGTCAGGGAGCTAGGCTCCTAGTTTGGCGGTATGTCTAAGAGTCTTCGTCCCTTTCTAGCTGTCTTAGCCTAGCATCGCCGATGCCAAAGTGATGGGCTATTTCATGGCGGACTACCTTCTCTATCTCAGCCGTAATCGTGGCGTCATCCCGGCATTTAGCCTCAATCGGCCTTTGGAAAATAGTTATTTTATCTGGCGGCACCAGCCCGTAATGTCCGCCTCGCCTGGTTAGGGGCACACCTTCGTAAAGACCAAGCAGGATGCGACTATCCTTCAGTCCTGCCTCAGCCAGTTGGCTGTGAGTCGGCCAATCCTCCACCACTACATCAATGTTTTCCAGCCTGGTGCGAAACTCTTCAGGCAGGCTATCCACTGCTCTTGCTACCAGCCACTCAAATCTTTCTCTGTCCATAGCTTTATCCGCTAGCCTCTTCTGGTTTTCCGAATAGACCAGATGCCCCATAGCAACACTGCATAGAGACTGATACCAGAGGCCTGAAGCAGGGAAGCTATTATTACACTAAGAGGTGAAGACGCCTCCGGCGAGAAGACAAAGCGAGCAAAGTGAACGGTGGCACCAGCGATAGCACCGGTAAATACTGTTGTAACCGATATTGCCACCGGCAGACTTGCAAGCTTTTTCAGGCTGGGCTTGATAGTGAGGTAGAGGATAAGAGCGCAGATGCCAAGAGCGGCAAACATGAGCAGGATTAAAATTACCATGCTGACCACTGCCATGGGGCTGGTGAGCGCCCAGGCTAAGCGGATAATGGCAGCACTGGTAACGAACGTCATACTGGCTATTAACAATATCCTGAAAGGTAAGCTTTTCATATCATTCATTGCCCCTCAGGTAATCTATAGCCCATAGGATGGCATCCTCGCCTTCAAGCTCAAGTTCATAGTCCGGGTATAACCCTTCCCCCTCTATCAAGCGACCGTTGGGAGTGAGCCAGCGGGCATTGGTGATATATAGCCCTGAGCCGTCTTTGAGCTGGCGCAGAATATTGACACTGCCCTTGCCAAAGGTTCTGGTGCCAGCAATGGTGGCACGACCGTAATCCTGCAAAGCTCCAGCCAGCACCTCACTGCCGCTGGCACTATATTCATCTACCAGAACCACCAGAGGCAAATCGGTGGTTATTTCGCTGGGCTTGACCGAGTAAGCAGTATGCTCTCCTTCATTATCCACCACATCCACCACCACGCCCTCACTCAAGAAAAAGCTGGCGACATCAACTACTACCTCCACCAGGCCACCGGGATTGCCGCGAAGGTCAAGGATGATGCCAGCAGCCGCCTGCTGGGTTATACTCTCCAGCACCGGGGCTAGCTCTTTAGCAGTGCGCTCGGAAAAATAGGTGATATTGATGTAAGCGATATCTTCCCTCATCTCAAAGTGGACGCTGGGCAGTTCAATCTCAGCCCTGACTATCTCAATTAGCTCTGGTTCAGTCTCACCCTCATGAAGGACAAGGAGGGTGACCTTTGTCCCCTCGGGACCCCGGACATAGAGCACAGCCTCAGCCAGGCTCATGCCTGAGGTGGAACTGCCATCGATTTCCAGGATTATATCGCCAGCCCTGATGCCCGCCTTATCCGCCGGCGAATCAGCAATGGGGGCAATGATTATTATCTGGTCGTCCTTAACTGCCACATGGGCGCCGATACCCTCAAACTTACCTTCAAAATCTTGCACGCTCAGCTGGTAGGCTTGAGCATCTAGGTAGGAGGTGTAGGGGTCATCCAGTGCCTCAACCATACCCTTGATAGCTCCCTGAGCCAATATACCGGTGTCAAGCTCGCCCTTACCCACATAGTCTTGGAGGATGATGTCCCACGCCTGCTCCACAACCTCCAGCCCCAGATCCGGGGAGGTTTTGGTACCCAGAATACAGGCCGCCCCGAAAGATACGGCAATAATAGCCGCCAATAACAGGCTTACCGCTATAATTTTTATCCTTTTTGACATCGGACTCACTCTCCCTTAAAACGCTTCAAGTAGGTAAGCGAGATTATCTTATCAAAGAGAGGGAAGAAAAGAAAGGTAAAACGTGGTAGCAATGCTACTTTGAAGTAGCGACAGTATCTACCATCCTAATGGTATCTTCTATGTTGGTGAGACTTAAGGATAGTCCCAGCTTTTTTAAATCGGTATAGCCCAGCCCCCGGAATAGCCGACGCCCAGCTACCCAACACATCTCATCGTAGAGGGCTGGCCACTTATTCCCCTGACGCTGAATGCAGAAGAGGATAAAATCACGAACTACTGGATCAACTATTTCCATGCTGGCTTCATTGAGAAGTTGAATCCCAGTTAATCACTATATGCCGAAGCCGGCTTAGCTGACAAACCCACTGAGGGCTATTGGCATTATATTTTTAGCCCTGATTATGCTTGGAAGCCCCTGGTTATAAGATTTTACTCCCCTTTTCTCAACTCCAAGCTGGGAGAGAAAGAAATTGTAATGAAAAGGTCAAGTAAACCTGTAAGCCGAGTTCTGAGTTATACTCATTTTTGCCTCCTAGCTTTTTTGCTCACAATTGGAATTATATCATATTCTGTAACTATCATCACAATGGGGTGACTATGAGAGAACAAACGGCAGGCCAATTCCCCGATTGTCTGCTTGATATCAAGACTAACGGTAGTTAGGCGGAAACCAAAATGGAAAATTCGCAGCTTCACCCTTCTCCTATCCGATGTCCAAATATTCCCTCGCACCGATGAGTCGCGGCCTTTATCTTTGAGGCCGGGAGGATAATAAGTAGAACTTTTAAAGTCGAATTTAGCCTTAGCTTATAGATACGTTGTCTTAGCATAATTAGAGCTACTGCACATTTCAAGCTTTAGTGACCCAACAAAATACTTATTGTTCGATTTTGCAATATCTAAATGTAAAATGAGACGTTTGAGTATAGATGGCTAAAAAACTTCGCCTATTTCAATGTGAGCCTAATTATTTTGGCTATTAAACCACAACGAGACAATAAAGATGTAAGGAAATCTAAGCTATTTCAGTATTGATTATTTCAATCTTGTCCCACTTTCGCTGACTATATATAGCTTGACAACTATATTTTACTCTGTTATTCTATGGACAGAACTTAAGTTTTGTATCTTGAAATTATCATGTATGACAACAAAAGACCAACCTAATAAAACATACAAGGTACCAGCCGTTGATCAGGCAATCCGTGTAATGCTTTGTCTGGCTAGTAGTGGGAGTAATCCTAAAAGTCTTACAGATATTTGCCGGGAAGTAGGTATTCACAGAAGTAAAGCTTTCTCTATTCTGAACACACTGAATGAGTATGGTTTCATAAAAAAGAATCCCAATAGGAGAGGATACGTTCTCGGACCCGGTCTGCTCACAATCGCCGGGAAAATTCTTGCGAAAATAAGTCTTCCGCGACTTGTTGAACCAATTCTCTATGAACTGGCGAAGAATGCCGGCGCGACGGTGGCATTGGGAGTAATCTCCGATGACGAGACCTTTGTTGTTGCAGAGTATCAGGGAGCGCCGGGAATCGGTGTTTCCGCCCCCATCGGACATGTTACACCAATCACGTACGGTGCTCACGGGAAAGCGATTGCGGCATTTCTCCCAGAAGAAGAATTGGAAAATCTACTTAAAAGAAAGGACCTCTTTTTTTACGGAAGTCCCGAAAAATTTGATAGATCTAGACTCCTGAGAGAACTTGCCCAGGCCCGGCGTGATGGATTTGCCCTGGAATTTGGCGATATTACGCCGGGTCTCAATGCAATTGCCGCCCCCATACTTGATCAAAATGGCAGCCCAATTAGTTATATTACAATAGTTGGTTTTTTTACGAAGGAAGAAGCATTAAGACTTGGCCCGCTTGCCGCCGATGCAGTTAAAATAATCTCAAAAGAATCGGGACCCATGATATTTTGGCAAAGGGCCAACAATAGGAGAAAAATAGCTTAAGTGTAAGTAAATATCTATGCAAAATGGGTAAAAACCATGTATATACTCGTCTGCGCAATTAAAGGGGTCCGAGTATTACATCCTGCCACTTAGAGAATCGAATATTTAAGACGTATTAAGAGGAGGTTTTAGCGAATGAAGAGTACTAAATATGGTAAGTATGTGATAAGAAAATCCGTGACGAAACCGGAACCCTGGCCCACCATGGAATGGATCGGCGAGACTGATTATAAATCCAACATTACATTTATGATCACTCGGGTCAAGGAGCCGTGTAAAATGGAGGAATATCCCCACTTCCATGATTTCGATATGTACTTACACTTTATTTCCTACGACCCCGATCATATGAATGACCTAGGAGCCGAAATCGAGATTGGCCTTGGCGAGGAGCAGGAAATGCATACCATCACTTCGCCAGCCAGCGTCTATATCCCCGCTGGACTAGTCCATTGCCCGTTGATTTTCAAAAGAGTCGATAAACCTATTATACTCTTTCACACAAGCATAGCGTCCAAATACGTAAAAAAATGATTTTATAAACACGAGTTAATACCGG
>CAZHLO010000055.1:0-5890 GCA_964533385.1 uncultured Dehalococcoidales bacterium
GTTAGTGCAGAGGCAAGGCTTCATTTTACAGGTAGTTGAGAATGAGGAAGCCAGATTCGGTGAGACGCTTAGCACTGGGCTGGAGCTACTGGATGGGATTATGGCAGAAGCCGCCAGCAAAGGCAGAAGTGAAATCTCAGGCGAACAGGCTTTCAAGCTCTATGATACCTATGGCTTCCCTGTGGAGCTGACCACCGAGATTGCCGCCGACCGCGGCTTCTCCGTGGACTTGGAAGGTTTTGAGCGGGAAATGGAAAAACAGCGCGAGAGAGCCAGGGAAGCACAGGTAATAAAGCCTACGGCCATAGTCTCTGCTGAAGCAGTTGAGACACCGTGGCTTAGCCTTCAGGCAACTTCTTTTGTCGGCTATGGCGATTTTAGATGCAAATCCAAGATTCTTGACCTCTCGGTTAATAACAAGTCAGTAAAGACGATAAAAGAGGGGCAAGAGGGAAATATCATTCTTTCTGAAACCCCCTTCTATGCCGAGATGGGCGGGCAAGTAGGCGATACCGGCGAAATACAGGGTAAATCTGGTCGCTTTTTGGTCACCAATACCATTCGCCCTCAAGCCCACCCAGATATCATTGTTCATCAAGGCAAAGTTGCTGAAGGCAGCCTAACTGTTGGCGATGAGGTTGAGGCAGTAGTTGATGGAGAACGGCGGCTGGATATTGCCCGTAATCATACTGCCACCCACCTCCTCCAGATGGCGCTTCGTCAGGTATTGGGGGAGCATGTCCAGCAGCGGGGCTCGCTGGTAGCCGCCGACCGGCTCAGATTTGACTTCTCTCACCTCCAGGCACTGACCAGTGAGCAAATAGCCGAGGTAAACCATATCGTCAACGAAAAAATTCGCCAGAACCTGAGGGTATATGCTGAGGATATGCCCTATAAAAAGGCCATAGACGAGGGGGCGATAGCCCTCTTCGATGAGAAATATGGCGATAAAGTCCGGGTGGTGAAGATTGGTGAGCCAACGATTAGCGCCGAGCTTTGCGGCGGCACCCATGTCGCTGCCACCGGCGAGATAGGTCTTTTTCACATTACCGGCGAGAGTAGTATTGGCGCCGGACTAAGGCGCATTGAGGCGGTTACCGGCAGAGGGGCGGAGGCATATTTTGATGAGCGTTTATCAAATTTGCAGGAGATTGCTGACAACCTAGACGCTGAGCTGGAGACGGAGCGTCGGCAAACTCTGGCTCTGGAGAGGGAACTGGCTAAGAAAACCGCCGAGTCTTTACTACCTCAGGCGGAAGTAATAAATGGGGTGACTGTGCTAGTAGCCAAGGTTCCTTCCTCCCGGCTGGAGATTTTGCGGGAAATGAGCGACCTGCTGAGAGACAAGCTCAAAAGCGCCGTGGTAGTTCTGGGCACCATCTATGAAAACAAGCCGGCTTTTCTCGCTGCCGTAACCCCGGATTTAGTCGCCAAGGGCTATGATGCCGGCAAGCTCGTGAAGCAGGTAGCCAAGGTGACCGCCGGCAGTGGTGGGGGCAAGCCCGGCTTAGCCCAGGCCGGCGGTAAGGATAAGAAGAAACTGGACCAAGCCCTTAAGCTGGTAAAGAGCCTGATATAATGCGTAGCCTGGGACTTGACATCGGGGATAAGAGAATTGGGGTAGCTCTCAGCGACCCTGAAGGCATACTAGCCAGCCCGCTTACTGTTATCAATCGCCGGAACGAGAGCCTGGATATAGAGGCTATTACCGATATTGTCAGCCAGAAGCAAGTGGAGCAAATTGTCGTCGGTCTGCCACTCTCCATGGATGGCAGCCTGGGCAGGCAGGCGGAAAAGGTAAAAGCATTTGTCCAGAAGCTATGTAGCCATACCCAGGTTCCTGTAGAGTATAGGGACGAGCGCTTGACCACGGTATTGGCGGAGCGCCTGATGCAAGCGGCGAAGACTCAGAAAAGAGCCAGGCACGATGCCCAGGCAGCGGCCCTCATCCTGCAGGACTATCTCGATGAATCACACCAGTCAGAGTTGACATAAATGGACTTCAATCTTAGTGAGCAACAGAAGATGCTCCAGAAGATGGCAAAGGAGTTTGCCATCAAGTCGGTCAAGCCGCTAGCGGCTGAGATTGACTCCAGCGGGCAGTTTCCCTTTGACCTAGCCCGGGAAATGGGCAAGCGGGGGTATCAGGGGCTGCCCTATCCCGCTCGATACGGAGGCAGCGGGGCTGGTTATTTAAGCTATACCCTGGTGCTGGAGCAAATTTGCCAGGCATCAATGACCGCTGGTGCCATTATCGCCATAAACACCGTGCCCCAGGAGGCGCTCTTTCGCTTTGGCAGTGAAGAGCAGAAAAGGAATTTCTTGGCTCCTCTGGCTCGAGGTGAGCTGCTGGGTGGCATTGCCTTTACCGAGGCCGAGACCGGCTCTGACCCGCAGGCAATTACCACCGTATCCAGGAAAAGCGGCGATGGATATAAAATCACCGGGCAGAAGCAGTTTGTCGCTCTTGCCCCGGCCGCCAATTTAGCCCTGGTCTTTGCCAGGGGGGAAGGGAAGGGGCTAAACGCCTTTATCATTGATACCTCTTCTCAGGGGTATAATATCCGCGAGCCTTGCCAGACGATGGGGCTGAGGGGGTTAGGCACCTCGGTGGTATATCTTGATGAGGTCTATGTTCCTCAACAAAACCGGCTGGGGAAAGAAGGGCAGGGCTTTGACATCCTTCTTGAAGCCATATCTCTGGGGCGGTTAGGGGTAGCGGTGGAGGGGATAGCTGTTGCCCAGGCAGCGCTGGAGCTATCTTTAGATTATGCCAGGCAGAGGAAAGCCCAGGGTAAACCGATTGCCAGGTTACTTGCTATTCAATGGCACCTGGCGGAGATGGCAAGCCGGATAGAGGCGGGCAGATGGCTGGTATATCGCACTGCCTTCCTCCGTGACCAGGGAGCGGACATTAGGTATGAATCTTCACTAGCCAAGCTCTTTGCCTCACAGATGGCGGTTGAGGTCACCCGGATGGCAATGCAGGTTCATGGTTCATATGGCACGATGAAGACCATGGAAGTAGAACGCCTTTACCGGGATGCCAAGATGACCGAAATATACGTTGGTATCTCGGAAATACAGCGTAGCATTATTGCTAATCGTTTAATTCGAGGGGGAATTTGAGAGGGGTTTTGCTTTCCTTTATAACCTATCCCCCTTACCCCCTTCCCTTAATAAGGGAAGGGGGAGTGAAAGAAAGAGAGGGGGCTTTGCCCCCTCTCTAAAATCTCTTCCCCCTCTCCTTTTAAGGAGAGGGGGATTAAGGGGGTGAGGTTGATAAATAATCTTAATAGCTTCCGTTTAGTAAAAACCTGCCCCAATACTAAAGCCCGGGTTGGAGAGCTGATGACGCGGCACGGGGCAGTACCCACACCGGTGTTTCTACCCGTGGGCAGCCAGGGGGCAGTCAAGACGCTGACTCCGGAAGAGGTCAAAGCCCTCGGTATAAATATGGTGCTGGCTAACACCTACCATCTCTACCTGAGGCCGGGCATTAGCGTCATTGAGAAACTGGGTGGTTTACATAAGTTTATGGGTTGGGACCGGGCTATTCTTACTGACAGCGGAGGCTACCAGATATTCAGCCTAGCCCCACTACGCCAGGTTAGCGATGAGGGGGTTATATTTCGCTCCCACATTGATGGCAGCCAACACCATATTACCCCGGAGCTGATTATTCAGTATCAGGAGACTCTTGGCGCTGACATTATCATGGCTCTGGACGAGTGCCCGGCGCATGACGATAGTTTTGAGAAGGTGAAAACAGCCACGGAGAGAACACATAAGTGGGCAGATAGGTGCCAGAAAGCGCAAAAACGCCCTGACCAGGCGCTATACGCTATCGTGCAGGGCGGTCTTTTCTCCGAGCTTCGGCGGCAGTCGGCGGAATACCTCACTTCGTTAGACTTTCCCGGCTATGCTCTCGGCGGCTTGAGCCTAGGTGAGCCCAAAAGAGTAACTTTGTCTATGATTGAGGAGACGGTGGCTTTATTGCCGGAGAATAAGCCACGATATCTTATGGGTGTAGGTTCTCCTGAAGATATCGTTGAGGCGGTAGCCAGGGGGTGTGATATCTTTGATAGTGCCCTGCCCACCCGCGTCGCCAGAAATGGCGCCTTCTTTACCTGGCAGGGGAGGCGTAACATAAGTAATGCTGCCTATAGCCAGATGGAACAGCCTGTTGTTCCTGATTGTAATTGCTATACCTGTCGTAATTTCTCAGCCGCTTACCTCCGCCACCTGTTCAGCTGCGACGAGCTATTAGCCTATAGATTAGCTACTATTCATAACCTGAGTTTCATATGCGACTTAATGACTAAAATAAGAGGTGCCATTCAGGATGGCACCTTCCTCTCTTTCAAAGATAACTTCCTGGCTGATTACCAGCCCGCTGATGAGAAAATGCGGCTTAGCCAGAAGCAGAAGTGGCGGGAGCAGCGTAACTCAAACCGTAGTTGATTAGACCTCGGCAAAGTTATTAATCGTATTGATTCTTACTCCCTTGGAGATAGCCCAGGCAATTCCGTTTTCGATATCACTCTCCTTGCCCTCAAGCTCCAATTCTATCCAGCCTCTATCCTCGGTGGCGTCCGCCCGGTGGATATTGGTTACCAGGTTAAACTGCCGACCAATAGTATAAATAATTGGCTCAGAGCTTACCTCTGGGTCATAGGTAAGCATTACCCGCCGTTTCGCCATTTTTACCCCCTTTCCGCTCTATGTGCAAGCACTACCGCAGGCGCACACTATAATATCTATACTATCACTGGCTTCGCCACCTCTGCCATCGCTTACAGTAATGGTAATAGTATAGGTTCCATAGGCATCAGGTCCCGTCCAGGTAACGGTGGCACCATCCCCGCTGATGCCCCCTCTGTCCACTGACCAGGTATAGGTTAGCTCATCATTATCGGGGTCTGAAGCAATACATTCAAGAGTGGCATGTCCGACTGGTCTTACCCTTGGACAATCTGTATTCAAACTCTCAATAACCGGGGGGTGGTTAGGGGGTAGGACGTTGATGGTCAGTTGTTCGGTGGCTATACCATCTCTGCCATCGCTTACCTCAGCGGTGACGGTGTAATTACCAGGGGCATCAGGCGCCGTCCAGGTAACAGTTGAGCCTGTCCCGGTGATATCGCCTCCATCTGCTGACCAGGCATAGGTTAACTCATCCTCATCCGGGTCGGAAGCGGTACATTCAATCTGGCAGCTAACTCCTGGATTTATCTCCCCTTCACTATTGAGAGCAAGGTTAGAGATGACGGGCAGTTGGTTAGCTGCGCAACCGCCAATAAGAAGGGTAGCAATAGCCAGAATGATTAAAATGGCTAGCCACTTAGTCTGGTGGGAAGTAGGTTTTATCATCTACTCCTTTCTCCTTTCGGTTTAGTAAACCACCATCGGAAGGTTAAAAAACCGGCCGGGTGAAACAATATTATGATTAAGGCTAAGAAAAGAAGGATAATATCCAATCCCAGCGCTTGCCATGGGGTCATGGCGCCGAAAATCTCTGCAAATATCCCAAAACAACCACAGCTCTCAAACACCTCACCATGGCTTATTGCCCAGATATTACTGGTCATAAATCCGGCAATAAGCGGCAGGGTCAGCACAGCGGCGATTCTGGGGAATATACCCAGAACTAAAGCTAATCCCAGGACTGTCTCCACCCAGGGGAGAATATTGTTGATGAAAAAGGCTATAGTTGGCCAGAAAGCGCCAAAAATGACATCAAAAAATTCAGTCTGCCCTGGAAAGGCACCAAGCTTGTCAGATAACCCTGGCAGCTTACCAATGCCAGCTATTAACAAGACCGCTCCCAGAAATAGACAAGGGACTACAACTAACAACGCCCTTTGCCGTCTGTTTTCTAACTGCAATT
>CAZHLO010000056.1:0-2558 GCA_964533385.1 uncultured Dehalococcoidales bacterium
GCTTTATCATCGGAAGCACCCAGCACATCGACCATATACAAGGTCAGGAAGGCGTTGACGGACATCCCTGCTCCGCCGGCCAGCACCATATTCACTAAGTAAGCTATCAGCCTGCGCTTGTACCCGGGCTGCGGCGGCTTTTCCTCAACGGCCCTTTGTCTCGCTCTTTGTACGTGGGTCATACCCCCGTGTCTGGTCAGGTAAATATAAAATACCAGGCCAAATATCGCCGTAGGTATCGCTAGAATGATGAAGGGAGCCCGCCACCCCCAGGCTGCCAGAATCGGCCCGGCGAGGAGCGGTGCCACGAAGAAACTGGAATTCCCCCCCAGCAGGTGCAGTCCCAACGCTCGCCCCCGCTGTTTCGGCTCCACGGAAGCCAGTATCAACGGCGTCGATGACGGATGATAGCCCCCCGTCATCAGCCCCATTATCACCACAAAGACCAGCAACATGACAAACGTTGGGGCTATGCCAACCAGGACGCCGCCTATCGCCACGCCCACTGTGCCGATGGCTATCATTATCGCCGGAGAGATACGGTCAGCCATCCATCCCGAGGGCAATTGCCCCGCTCCACCCGCCAGAGCAAAAGACGTCGTCACCCAGGCTGCCTGGGTATAGTTCAGGCCGAAGGCTGTGCGGATAGCCGGCAAAAGCGGTCCGGGTAGAGCCGTCAGCAGATGGTGCCCGAAGTGTGCCATGATGAACCACGGCAGAGAGCTCCACATAAAAGAGCGTGGTTTTAGTTCCGGTTGTGTAATTTTACTATCCTTTCAAGACCGTTTACCATCCGCCGGGACGTCACGGCATCATGCTTTCAAAATAACTGTGAACTCAACGGTTAATCGAACCAAAAAGCTGGGAGAAATTAAATCTTTTTGATTATACTCTCCGCCCATTTATTTGACAAATCTGGCAAAGAATAGTTCTATTGCGGATAATTACTTCACCCCTTTTTAAAGTGCGTTTTTCTTCCCACCCACCCTATAGAGGCTGCGTCTCCAATGCTGTGCTTTTGTAGGGGTGTTTAAGAGGGGAGTTTGTTCTAAAAGAGGGGGGCGAAGCCCCCCTCTTTCTATTCCTTCCCCCTCTCCTTGAAGGAGAGGGGGATTAAGGGGTCCCCGCGAAATCAAAGATTTCGTGGGGTAAGATTAAGGGGGTGAGGTGTTATGAATCAAAGGGACGCTTTAGGTTGAAGCCTACCCTAGTATAAGCTATAATCAGCTATAACCTTTATCAGGAGACAATTTTGCTTAAAACTCATAGCTGTGGTGAGCTGAGCCGAAAGGACATTGGCTCTCAGGTAACCCTGGCGGGTTGGGTAGACCGTCGCCGGGACCACGGCGGGCTGATATTCATTGACCTGCGCGATAGAGAGGGCTTAGTCCAGGTGGTGTTCAATCCGGAAATATCAGAATCTTGCCATAAAATAGCCAGCGAGATGCGCAGCGAATATGTAATCAGGGTTAGTGGCGAGGTTGCCCTCCGCCCTAAGGGGACTGAGAACCCCAAATTGCCCACCGGTGAGATTGAGGTCATCGCCCGTAATACCGAGATACTTAATCCCTCAAAAACGCCTCCTTTTTATATCAATGAAGAGGTTGAAGTTGAAGAAAGCCTCAGGCTCAAGTATCGCTACCTAGACCTGCGCCGGGCTCGGATGAAGGAGAATCTGCTCCTTCGCCACCAGGTGGTCAAGTTTATGCGCGATTTTCTGTCTGCCAGGGGGTTTATCGAGGTGGAGACCCCAATCCTGATTAAAAGCACCCCTGAGGGGGCTCGTGACTATCTGGTGCCCAGCCGAGTGCACTGGGGAAAATTCTATGCCCTTCCCCAGTCGCCGCAGCAGCTAAAGCAGCTACTGATGGTCGCCGGCGTGGAGAAATACTTTCAGATCGCCAAGTGCTTCCGCGATGAGGACACCCGGGCTGACCGCCAGCCAGAGTTCACCCAGCTTGATTTGGAGATGAGCTTTGTCGAGGAGGAAGATATCCTCTCTTTGATGGAAGAACTCTTCACCGCCATGGTGGAGAATATTAAGCCCGAAATGCGGCTTATAAAACCCTTCCCCCGCCTTACCTATGCTCAAGCCCTGGAGCGTTATGGCACGGACAAGCCTGACCTCAGGTTTGGTCTGGAGCTAGGAGATTTGACCGATATTGCCGCTCAATCTGAGTTCTCTATCTTTCGCTCTGCCATTGCCCAGGGGGGTAAGGTGAAAGGCATATGTGCCCCCGGCTGTGGTGGTTACAGTCGCCGTCAGCTAGGTGAACTGAATAAGCTGGTGCAGAGCCTTGGTGGTGGCGGTTTGGTAACTATGTCGCTGGGCACTGCTGGCGGGAGCTTAGACGATTTAACCATTGAAGAGGTAAAGTCGGTCGCCGCCAGATTTCTAACCATAGACCAGATTAAACAGATGGGGCAGAGTTTAGGAGCCAACAGGGGCGACCTTCTGCTTATCGTTGCCGGCAAACCCGAGCTGGTGGCTACAACATTGAGCGAGTTGCGCCGGGAAATGGGCCATCGGCTTAAATTAGCCGACCCCAATCTGTTTG
>CAZHLO010000056.1:2568-5878 GCA_964533385.1 uncultured Dehalococcoidales bacterium
GCCTATGGGAGCCGATGCATCACCCCTTTACCGCCCCCCGGGATGAGGACGTGCCCCTGCTGGACACCGCTCCAGAAAAGGTGCGGGGCAAGCATTATGATATGGTCTGCAACGGATTTGAAATTGCTGGCGGCAGCCTCAGGATTCACACCAGCCAGCTTCAGAGAAAGATATTTAAGCTGCTGGGCTATAGTGATGAGGAGGTTAAGGAACGCTTCGGGCATTTGCTAGAGGCTTTTGACTATGGTGCTCCTCCTCATGGCGGTATCGCCCCGGGCATTGACCGCATTGTCATGCTACTGGCGGGGGAGGAAACTATCAGGGAGGTTATCGCCTTCCCCAAGAACCAGAGTGCGGCTGATTTAACCTTCGATGCCCCTTCGCCGGTTAGTGAAGAGCAGCTGGCTGAATTGCACCTGCGTCTGCGAGAGGAAAGGTGAAGGTAACCAGGGAGAAAACGGAAAATAGCCAGGCTTTCTTGAGAATCGAGTTGGAGCCGGCTGAGCTGGAAGAGTCCCTGGAGCAATCCTATCATCGGCTGGCTAAGAAAGCCAATATCCCCGGCTTCCGTAAAGGGAAGGCACCACGGGCGGTGCTGGAACGCTATCTGGGTAGGGACAGCCTCCTTGAAGATGCGCTAAATAATCTGCTCCCTCAGGCTTATGAAAAGGCTATAAGAGAGCAGCAGATTGAGGCTATTGCCAGCCCCTCTATCGAGATAGCTCAGACCGACCCCTTGGTATTTACGGCGATAGTGCCGCTAAAGCCTACCATTGAGCTTGGCGACTACCATAGCATTAAACTCGAACCAGAGCCTGTAGTACTAACCAAGGAAGATGTTGACGCCGTAATCGAGCAGCTACGCCGTCAGCATGGCACCTGGGAGCCGGTAGAGCGTCCAGCAGCCTTTGATGACCTGGTAACCTTGGACATTGAAAGCCATATTGAGGGCAAGCCGTTTATAAATCAGCAAGGAGTTCAATATCAGCTTCTTCACAACCAGCCCCTCCCCGCCCCCGGGTTTGCCGAGCAGATATCTAGGATGGGGGGTGGTGAGGAGAAAGAGTTCACCCTCCAGCTTCCCCAGGATTATCCCCGGGCTGAGCTGGCGGGAAAAGAAGCTCGGTTTAAGGTGAAGGTCACTGAAGTAAAGCAGTTGCGGCTTCCCAAGCTAAACAGCGAATTTGCCCGCCTGGTCAACCCTGAGCTCAAGACACTGGCTTCACTCCGCAAACGGCTCTCCACTAACCTCCGTCTCAGCGCAGAGCAGAAAGCAAAAGAGGAATTTGAGGAGCGGGTAATTGATGCTGTGGTTGACTTAAGCAAGGTAGAATTCCCGCCGGTTCTGGTTGATACGGAAATCGCCCGCCTCATAGACCAGCAGGCGAGGTGGTTGCAGGCAGGTGGCGGCTTGGAGGAGTACCTTCGCCAGATTAATAAAACAGGTGAGGAGCTGCGGGAAGAATTACGTCCGCTAGCCACCAAGAGGGTTAGTCGCTCCCTGGTTCTGGGGAAGGTGGCTGAGGAGGAGAAGATTGAAGTTACTGATACTGAGATAGAGGCTGAGCTGGAAAATATCATACAAAGTGCCAGCGGGGATAAGGAAGAGATGCGGAAACGTCTGGATTCTCCTCAGGCTCGCAGCTCGATTGAGCAGTTACTGACGACACGAAAAACGATACAGCGATTGGTAGAAATAGCCGGAGGTTCAAAAGGTGACCAGGTGAGAAAAGTTGGGGAATGAGTTATAATTACGTAATAGAAAGCCATATAAAAGCTAGGGGGAGGAGAGAAATGAATACCCAGCCGATGAATGTAATACCGATGGTGATTGAGAGTGGTGCCAGAGGGGAGCGAGCCTTTGATATCTACTCGCTCCTGCTTAGAGAGCGCATTGTCATGCTGGGCATGCCCATTAATGACCAGGTGGCTAATGTTACCATTGCCCAGCTTCTCTACCTTGAGCGGGAGGACGCGGATAAAGACATAAGCCTTTACATTCACTGCCCCGGTGGCATCATTGCTGCGGGTCTGGCTATTTATGACACCATGCAGCTGATAAAACCGGATGTCTCAACCATCTGTGTTGGGCTTGCCGCCAGTATGGGGACGGTACTCCTTTGTGCCGGGGCTAAGGGCAAGCGTTATGCCCTGCCCAACGCCACTATTCACATGCATCAGGCGTTTGGTGGCGCTCAAGGCTATGCCGCCGATGTAGAAATTGCCGCCCGTGAGATTATGCGGGTGCAGGAGATAATCCGGGGTATTTTAGTCAAGCACACCGGTCAACCACTGGAAAAAATAGCCCATGATACTGACCGTGACTTTTACCTTAACCCGGAGCAGGCAGTGGAGTACGGGATTATAGATGAAATCCTGACCAAGCCGCCCAAAAAGTAGCTAAAGCTCTTTATTATAAAGCTCTCGGTAACGCTTAGCCAGTTCACTGCGGGTAGGCAAACCCTCTCTGGCTCCTATTCTAGCAATGCAGAACCGGGCGACAATACTACCAAGTCGGCCGCATTCTTCAAGACCCTTCTTATTAAGCAGTCCATAGAGAAAGCCGGCAGCAAAGGCATCGCCGGCACCGGTGGCATCCACGCTCGCCCCGCCGTCTTGCGGTTTGATTATATATTCGTTCTCGGCGTCTCTGATATAGCCGATGGCAGCGGCTTTCCCCAATTTATCCCCTTTGCCTAAGGTAACGGCAACAATCTGGCAACCCTGCTCCAGGCATTTTTCTGCCCCCTCAATAACATCTTCCCCGGTCAATTGCCTTATTTCATCTTGATTAACGAGAAGAATATAGGTTCGGCTCAATATCGGGGCGAGGGCTTTCAGCCCCTTGATGGCGTATAGTGCTCCGGGGGAGAAACTAATTTTAACGGAGGGGTCTAACTTATCTATTAGCTGCAATAAAATCTTGAACTGCTTGTCATCGGCGAAGGAGGAGAGGTGAAGAATCCCTGCCCGGTATATAAAAGTTAAGTCCAGGTCATCTATGGTGAGCAGACTATTGGCGCCGGGCAGGACATAGAGGGAGCGCTTACCCAACTTATCGCTGAGGCACAATACTGAGCCAGTTTTCGCTCCCCTTTTTACCCTGATTCGGCTGATGTCCGTCCCCACCCCTTGAAAATCGTGGAGCAATATTTTGCCTTCATCATCATCGCCAACCACCCCGCAGAAACCAGTTTTCATTCCCAGCTTAGCCAGTGCGTAGATGGTATTAGCCGCTGAGCCACCGGGAAAAGACTGGGCATTTTCTATTACCGCCTCCCCGTCCTCAAGGATGCGCTCTAACCTGAAT
>CAZHLO010000057.1:0-5815 GCA_964533385.1 uncultured Dehalococcoidales bacterium
GGCGGCGGGTAGCTTTCTCCCGGATGTTCCCTTTCCCATTCCTCTCTGGTGAAATATATCTCGTCCCGATAGATAAAAATAACCACATCGGCGTCCTGCTCAATGCTCCCGCTTTCCCTCAGGTCAGATAGTTGAGGTCTATGTGAAGCCCGCCACTCCACAGCCCGGCTGAGCTGCGATACCGCCAGCACTGGCACATTGAGTTCTCTAGCCAATGCCTTAAGGGAACGGGAGATATAGCTTATCTCCTGGACGCGGTTTTCCCCCCTCCCATCCCCCTGCATCAGTTGCAGGTAATCAACGATAATCATATTAATTCCACGCTCAAAGTGCAGGCGGCGGGCTTTGCTTCGCATTTCTACCACCCGCAGTTGGGGAGAATCATCAATATAGATTGGTGCTTCAGAAAGCCGGCCAATGGCATCCATAATCCTTTTTTCCTGCTCCTCAGTGTGAAGCCCGAGGCGAACCCGCCTGGAGTCAACCTCAGCTTCACTAGCCAGGATGCGCGAGACCAAAGGCTCCCGTGCCATCTCCAGGCTGAATAAAGCCACGCAAGCCCCTTGCTCCACAGAGGCATTCCTGGCTAGGCTAAGGGCAAGGCTGGTTTTGCCCAGGCTGGGTCTACCGGCAATGATAACCAGGTCAGATCGCTGAAATCCGCCCAAAAATTCATCCAGACCAGTGAAACCCGAAAGCACATAGGATAGCGGCTCCTTGGGGACGCCTTCCGCCTCTGGGGCAGTGATTTCAAAATACTTATCCAGCACCTGGCGAATATGGGTGAAGTCTCGTGGGCTTTGCCCGTGACGCAGCCGAAACAGGATATCTTCAGCCCGATTAAGGCTGGCATCAACATCTGGGTCAGCCTGATAACCAATATTAGCAATTTGCCCGGCGGCATCAATCAGGCGGCGCATTACCGCTAGGCGATAGACAATTTGGGCATAATGCTCAATATCAAGAGAGGTGGGGCATACCGATATTAGATGACTTAAATGGGCAGCGCCACCACAAGCCTCTAGTTTCCCCTTTCGGTCAAGCTCTTGAGCCACGGTGATTTGGTCTATGGCTTCGTTGCGCTGGTAAAGCGCCAGGCAAGCCCCATATAGCAGTGAGTTGCGCTCGCTATAAAAATCTGGCGGCTGAAGCAAGGTGGCAATCTTGTAGATTGCCGTCCCGTCTATCAGCAGGGAGCCGATTACTGCTTCCTCGGCATCAATATCATGCGGCGGTAATTTCTCGCCATTCATTCTAAGTCTTCTCCCCTTTCTTCGTAGTCTTCTTCTTTGTCGTCTTCTTTTCCTTTGGCGCCTTTTCTGCTTTCCTCGTCGTCTTCGTTTCTTTCTTCGGAGTCACCTTCTTTTTCTTCTGAGCTTTCTCCTCTTTCTTGGGAGCCTTCTCTTTCTTCGCCGCCTTCTTCTTTGGTGGTTTCTCTTCTGCCTTCGCCTCCTCCTCGGTTACACTGACCCTTATCTTGGGTACAATGTCTTTAGCCAGTCTAATGGACACCTCATAGCTACCGAGTTGGCGGATAGGCTCAGCCAGTTCTATCTTTCTTTTGTCAATAACCAAGCCGGTGGCGCTATTTAGCCCGGCGGCAATATCAGCGCTGGTGATTGAGCCGTAGAGTCTGTCCTTGGCTCCAGCCTTGGCTTTGAGGCTGACCTCCTTCCCCTCCAGCTGATTTGCCAGCTCAATCAGTTCGGCGTTTAGCTTGGTTTTCGTTTTATCCCTGGTTTCTATCTGGCTCGTCACCTGGGGACGGGCTAATGCGGCTAGTTTTTTAGGGATGAGGAAGTTCCTGCCGTAGCCAGCGGCTACCTCTTTTATCTCACCAGCTTTAGCCACATTGGGCACATCTTGCAGGAAGACGACCCGCATAATTACTTCCCTTCTTTTATTATACTTCACATGGGGTTGGAGTGGAAGACTTAACCAAAAGATTTTTTTGGCATAGATGGCACTAAGTCTGCTGGACCACCAGCAGTAATAACTACCTCATAGGCTTCAGTCCAGAATAGCATCCAGACTTCGCTTTAGTTCCGCTTTGGGTTTATAGCCCACTATATTCGAGATGGGCTCGCCATTTTTAAAGACAATGAGATTGGGAATAGCCATTATACCATATTTGGCAGCAGTTTTGGCATTTTGGTCGACATCCAGCTTGGTAAAAGTTATCCTGCCGGCGTACTCCTCAGCCAGCTCCTCCAGTACTGGGGCCGCCATAAGACAGGGCCGACACCACGGCGCCCAGAAGTCTACCAGCACCGGTGTTTCGGCTTGTAGCACGGTTTGGTCAAAGTTAGCGTCATCGACTACAATCGGTTTACTCATAGTTTTCCTCCCTAATTCTCTGGCAGATATCTTGCTCCGCTGTCTGTTTAGCTAGACCTATGGCATTTTTTATCGCCTTAGCCTGACTGCGGCCGTGGGCGGCGATGATATTTCCGTTTATTCCCAGCAGACAGGCGCCGCCGCCTTCTCTATAGTCCGCCTTCTTCGCCCAGGAACCCAGTCCAACTCGAAGATGATAGGCAGTGGCAACGACGTACCCTACCTGACGCGCCGCTCCCAGGAAAGTATCGCCTATTCCCTCAACGGTCTTGAGCACTATATTCCCGGTGAAGCCATCGGCAACGATGACATCGGCGGTTGCCTTGGCTATGTCTTGCCCTTCTATGTTGCCGACAAAGTTCAGCTTGGTCTTCTTGAGGAGACGATGGCTTTCTTGAACCAGGCGATTGCCCTTGGTTTCCTCTTCGCCGGTGCTGAGCAAGCGAACGCGAGGGGAGTCGATGCCCAGAAGGTGTTTAAAGTAGGTTGAGCCTAAGTGAGCAAATTGAACCAGGTGGCTTGGTCGGCAGTTAGCATTGGCACCAGAATCAATAAGCAGGATTGGATTGGCGGGGGTGATATCAAGGAAACTGCCCAGAGCGGGGCGCTCAACGCCTTCTATCTTTCCCAGGCTGAGGAGGCTAGCACATACTAATGCTCCGGTATTACCCGCGGAGACAAAGGCTGAGGCTATACCATCTCTTACCAGATTAGTGCCGACCACTATTGAAGAGTTTGGCTTACTTTTGACTGCCTTCATTGGCGGCTCGCGGGGCTCAATAACCTGGCTGGCTTCGATGATACGGATGTTCAGCTTTTTTAAATAACGCCCGGCCAGCACGTGGAGTATGACTTTGTTGCCCACCAGGGCAATATCAACATCATATTCCTGAGCGGCTTTGATTGCTCCTTTCACTATTTCGCGGGGAGCATAATCCCCACCAGCAGCATCAATGGCGATTATCATCTCTTTCTCACTCATAATTGCTAATGCTTCTTTCCCACAGGTCACAGCGCCCTCCCCACCGGGCGAGAACCTGACTGTCGACGGAAAGCTGGGCTATCTCGCATAGAATAGGGCAGGCCTGGCATTCAAACGAGGAGGTATGATACTTTATCTCACTTACCCTGAATCCCTTGAATCGGCTTTCATTTTGACTGTTTACCATCTCTTCATGCACCAGCAGGGCAGCGCCTATTGCTCCCATCACCTCGTGGTGGGGCGGGACAATCACCTCGGTGCCAAGCTCTTCTTGGAGTGCCTTCACTATTCCCCGGTTAAAAGCAACACCGCCCTGAAATATTATTGGTGGTTGAATATCCTTGCCCAAGCCAACATTGTTGAGGTAATTGCGCACCAGTGCCTGGCAGAGACCATAGACAATGTTCTCGGTGCGATGCCCCGTCTGTTGTTTGTGTATCATGTCTGATTCGGCGAAGACGGTACACCTTCCGGCAATGCGCACCGGGTTTTTACTCTCCAGCGCCCGCTGGCTGAACTGCTCAATGCTCATATTGAGGCGCAGTGCCTGGTGGTCAAGAAAGCTTCCAGTACCGGCGGCACATACCGTATTCATACCGAAGTCGGTCACTATCCCGTCTCTAATAATGATAATCTTGCTATCCTGCCCCCCGATTTCGACAACGGTCTGTGCCTCGGGGAAGTAATGCAGGGCGCCTACGGCGTGGCTGGTAATCTCGTTCTTGACCAAATCAGCGCCGACGATAACCCCGGCTAGGTAGCGGGCGCTCCCCGTGGTCGCCACACCACGGATATCCGTATCTTTAGGCAGGTGCTCGTTGATTTGTCTTAAGCCCTCCTGCGTCATCTCAATGGGCTTACCCTGCGTTGGCCGGTAAAGATGAGCCACCAGCTCATCGCCCTCATTTAGCACCGCCAACTTGGTGGTCACCGAGCCGACATCAATACCCAGATAGGCTTCCATAGAATCTCCTTAAAGGTTATTTCAACCTCACCCCCTTTATGCACCCTAAAAAATCTTCGATTTTTAAGGGGACCCGCTATCCCCCTCTCCAAGAATGGAGAGGGGGAAAGAGTTTTTAGAGAGGGGTTTCACCCCTCTCTTACTCTACTCCCCCTTCCCTTACTAAGGGAAGGGGGTCAGGGGGATGGGTTAATAAATAATCTCCGCTTAGCTGATATAATCTTAGACCAGAGGGCATTATTTGACAAGCGCTTAATCATTTACCTTGCCAAACTCCCATTTAACCCGGCTCACTATTTCTGGGCTGGCTACCAGGTCAATAACTGTCATCGCCATCGCCTTGGCGCCGTCAAGCATCCCTTTGATACCAGTCTCAGAGGCGGCAGCAGCCGCAAACTCAGGGGAGTGGCCCACTACTTCTTTTGCAGCTATGGCGACATGGGGGTGAATGCTGGGGACTATCTGGCTGACATTCCCCATATCAGTGCTACCGAAGGCTTTACTGGGGTCGGCGAGGAGTACCTTGCGTCTCAGCGACTGCATATTCTTCCGGAACAGTCGGGCCAAGGTCAGATTATTTTTTAGGGGGGTGTATCTTCCCTTTCCCCATTGGTATTCCAGGCGAGCGCCGGTAGTGGTGGCGGCGCCAACAAAGCAGTTCAGCACCTTCTCCTTTAGCTCATTCAGATAAGCATCATCCTTGGCACGCACCAGAAAGCTTCCTGCGCTGTGCGCCGGCACAACATTAGCTGCCTCCCCGCCATCGGTGATAATCCCGTGAATACGAGCCGTGCTCTTAATGTGCTGCCTTAGTGAGTTAATGGCGACAAAGGACTGGAGCATTGCCTCAAGGGCATTGATGCCCATCTCGGGATTGGCGGCGGCATGAGCCGCCTTGCCAAAGAACTCAACATCTAAACCGATACTAGCCAAAGCCTGGGTAGTGGCGGTATCATCCACATCTGGGTGCACCATCATTGCTATGTCTACATTATCAAAGACTCCCCGCTCCGCCATTATTACTTTACCCCCGCCCCGCTCCTCAGCCGGAGTGCCGATAACCAGGACACTACCCCCAAATTGGTCGATAGCCAGCTTGGAAGCCACGGCAGCGCCGACGGCACTGCCGGCTATCAGATTATGACCACAGGCATGCCCAAGCTTGGGCAGGGCATCGTATTCAGCCAGGAGGGCGATAACTGGCTTCCCCTGTCCGTAGCTCCCCCTAAAAGCTGTGGCTAGCTCACAGATGCCCCGCTCTACAGAGAAGCCATTTTTCTCTAGGTATTGGCTGAGCCAAGCTGCTGCCTTGACTTCTTGAAAACCTAACTCCGGGGTGGAGTGGATTTTCAGGCTCAAATCACGAAGTTGCTGACGGTGCGCCTCTACTTCCCTGATAACTGAGTCCTTTAATTCTTCTATATTGGAACTCCTTGCCATCTTGTCCATTATAGCCCAGCGCCGATACAATTTCTAGCAAAGTATTGCATCCCCACCCCCCTACTTTTAAGCTCTTTTTCCCACCCTAACCC
>CAZHLO010000058.1:0-5803 GCA_964533385.1 uncultured Dehalococcoidales bacterium
AAGGGGGTCATATCGAAGTAACCACCCTCGTCTAAAGTCTGGGTTCCTTTTGCATCCTGGAAATAGAAATACTCCAGTTCAGGTCCCACATAGAAGGTGTAGCCCTTATCAGCTGCCCGTTTCAGGTTTCTCTTTAAGATATACCTGGGGTCACCTTCAAAAGGCTTACCTCCGGGGCTCAGAATATCGCAGAACATGCGGGCGATAGCGTGTTCAGTGGGTCTCCAGGGGAGCAACTGGAAGGTATTGGGGTCAGGCAGAGCCACCATATCGCTCTCATCAATGCGGGCAAAGCCTTCGATTGAGGAGCCATCAAATCCCATCCCGTCTTTCAAAGCTCCTTCCAGCTCCTCCACGGTGATGGCAAAGCTCTTGAGGAAACCCAGAATATCAGTGAACCACAGGTTAATAAATTTTACACCCTGCTCCTTGACCGTCCTGAGGACATATTCCTTGCCTTCTTCCCTGCCTCTTTTTACCAATTTTTTACCCCCCTTTCTCATCCTACGCTACTAATTATAATGGAAGTCGGCAAAAAAACAAGAGCACAGTTGTAAAAATCTTACTATATCCGAGTTCTATATCGGGCAATTGACAAAACGATTTGACCAGTGTATTTTAGGTGGATAGTTGCCTATCGTCTGGTAAGGGAGGCATGGTCGGCGATGAAAGAGATAAGAATTATACCCTGCCTGGATGTTAAAGACGGTAGAGTGGTCAAAGGGGTAAATTTTGTTCACCTCCGGGATGCCCGTGACCCGGTGGAGGCAGCCCAAGCCTACTGTCGGGAAGGAGCTGATGAGCTTGTTTTCCTGGATATCTTCGCTACTGTAGAGAATAGAAAGACAAGGCTGGAATGGGTCAAAAAGGTCTGTGATGTAGTTACTATCCCCTTCGCCGTTGGCGGTGGTATCAGCAGTATTGAGGATATGGCGGCACTAATTAACCTTGGCGTGGACAAGGTTTCCATAAATACCGCCGCCGTCAAAAATCCAGAGCTTATCAAGGAAGCTATCAAAAAATTCGGCAAAAAGAGACTGGTGGTAGCCATTGACGGCAGGAAGAACCCGCCAGGTGCCAATCTCCCCCGACTGGAAGTAGTGGTCAAAAGTGGCACCGAGTCCACCAAGCTTGACATCGTTAGCTGGGCAAAGCGGGTGGAGAAGCTAGGTGCCGGGGAGATTTTACTCACCAGCAAGGATGCCGACGGTACAAAAGAAGGCTATGACCTGGAGATGACCAGAGCCGTGGCTGAAGCGGTAGCCATCCCCGTTATCGCTTCTGGTGGTGCTGGTAAGTTAGAGCACCTCTATCAGGCAGTGACTGTCGGCAAGGCGGCAGCAGTTTTAGCTGCTTCCATCTTCCACTTTGGAGAAATATCTATACCTGAAGCCAAAAGATACCTGAAAGAAAAAGGAATACCAGTAAAAATATAAGAAAAGGAGTATTAGAAAATGAATCTACAACGGCCAAATTCAAATGAGGCTACTAGAACCGCCAATCGTTCCCGAAGTGTAGTTCCTATGAGCGGTCTCTGTACCCGCTGTCTCGACGGTTGCACCGGAAACTGTGAGGTGTTCAGGGCAAGCTTCCGCGGTAGGGAATTGCTCTACCCCGGCCCCTTCGGTGAAATCACGGCTGGCGGTGACAAGGACTATCCCGTTGATTATTCTCATCTTAATATCCAGGGATATGCCCTGGGAGCCGAAGGATTACCGGCTGGTGTTATCGGTGGCCCCGATACGGCTATTTTCCCGGCAGTAAATACCGAGACTGAGTATGGCTGGGACATCAAAGTCAGAATGAAGGTCCCCGTCTTTACCGCTGCTCTGGGTTCTACCGAGATAGCCCGTAAGAACTGGGACCATTTTGCTGTTGGCGCAGCTATCAGCGGGATTACCTTGGTCTGTGGTGAAAACGTCTGCGGCATTGACCCTGGGCTTGAGCTTGATTCGAAGGGTAAAATTGTCTCATCTCCAGACATGGACCGACGAATTGCGATATATAAGCGCTATCAACAGGAATATGGCGAAATCCTGGTTCAAATGAATGTGGAGGATACCAGATTAGGTGTCGCTGAATATGTCAGCAAGAAGCACGGCCTGAAGACTATTGAGCTAAAATGGGGGCAAGGCGCCAAATGCATCGGCGGCGAGATTAAGGTCGACAGCTTGGAACGGGCGATGGAACTCCAGAAACGCGGCTATCTTATCACCCCTGACCCCTCAAGTCCCGTTGTTCAGGCAGCTTTTAAAAACGGCTCTTTGAAAGAATTTGAACGTCATAGCCGTCTCGGTTTTATTGGTGAAGAAGATTTTCACAACGAGGTTAAGCGCTTAAAGGAACTCGGCTTCGAGCGAATTACCCTGAAAACTGGAGCCTATGGACTGCGTGAGCTGGCTATGGCCATCAAGTGGGGTTCAAAGGCTAAAATTGATTTGCTTACCATTGATGGTGCCCCTGGTGGTACTGGCATGAGCCCGTGGCGGATGATGGAAGAATGGGGCATGCCCAGTCTCTACCTGCATGCTGCTGCTTATGAGTTTTGTCAGAAGTTGGCTGAAAAAGGTGAGCGACCACCTGATATTGCCTTTGCCGGTGGATTCAGTAGTGAGGATGGTATATTCAAGTCGCTGGCTCTTGGCTCCCCATTCACCAAGGCAGTCTGTATGGGGAGGGCACTGATGATCCCGGGTATGGTCGGCAAGAATATTGCGCAATGGCTCAAAGACGACAAATTGCCGAATACAGTTGGACAGTTCGGCTCAACACCAGAGGAGATTTTTGTTAACTACGAGGACGTTAAGAACATAGTCGGCGCTAAGGAAATGAAGAACATCCCTCTAGGTGCCGTGGGCATCTACAGCTATGTCGACAAGCTCAGGGTGGGGCTACAGCAGTTGATGGCGGGAGCCAGATGCTTTAACGTGCCAGCAATTACCCGGCGTGAGCTTATGTCTCTGACCGAAGAGTGTGCCCGGGTCACTGGAATACCCTATCTGATGGATGCCTATCGGGAAGAGGCAATGGAGATTCTGAGAGGTTAGACCTCTTTTGACGAATAAGGCCAGTTTGGCTATAATAGCCTAGTTATTCCTTGTCCTCACACAGGCTTGAATAAATGCTGACATTAAGCCAAATCCTTGCCATAGCCATTTTCATTCTGGTGTTTGGGACTATTATTGTCGGTAAGGTGCATCGTTATATTCCTGCCCTGGTTGGTGCCGCCCTTACCCTCATAGTTATCTTTCTGGCGGTCATGAAAAGCCCCCAGTCAGTTACTAGCGTTCTGAGCCTAGAACAGCTGGGGCAGTTAAGGTTCTGGATACCAGGGCAGGAGCATATAGAATCTTATGGGGTAAACTGGCAGACCATTATCTTCATTGGCGGCATGATGACCATGGTGGAGGGGTTGGGTGAGGTGGGTTTCTTTCGCTGGATATGTTTGCTTTTAGCCAAGTTGGTCAATTATAAGGTCATTCCTATCTTGATTGTTTTCATGCTGCTCTCGGGCTTCCTCTCCATGTTCATTGCTAGTATCACCGTATTGTTGTTTCTGGCTATGGTTACTATTGAGCTGGCTCGCCTGCTCAAATTTGACCCGGTTCCGGTAATAATTGCCGAGATTTTTGCCGCCAATACTGGAGGAGCAGCTACCATGTTGGGCGACCCGCCCAACATAATTATCGGCACTGCCTTCGGTTATACCTTCACCGACTTTGCCATTAATACCGGTCTAATTGCCTGGGTGGGGATGCTCTTTACTTTAGGCTTCTTCTACTTTGTCTTCCGCAAAACTCTTAGCTCGTCTCAACGTGATTTAAATACTGCCCTTATTCGGTATCCTCAGCCCAGTGAAGCCATTATCAACCCCCGCCTCTTCAGGATAAATACTGGCATCCTCATCCTGGCGGTGATTTTGCTCGTTACCCACGCTCAAACCGGACTATCATTGGCTTTAATTAGCTGCATTGCTGCCTTTCTCACCCTCCTGGCATCAGGTAAGGGGGCTCTGCATATCATTAAGAGGGTGGACTGGCGCACCTTGCTTTTCTTCATTGGACTGTTTATCTGCGTCGGCGGGTTAGAGGAAACCGGGGTATTGACCCTGCTGGCCCAGTGTATCGAAGACATATCCGGAGGTAGCCTAATTCTGGTGATACCTCTTATCCTGTGGGTCTCTGCCTTTGCCTCGGCCATAGTAGATAATATTCCCTTTGCCGCCACCATGGTTCCGGTAATCGCCAACCTCTCCCGGACATCCGGCCTGGACCTCCATCCAATGGCTTGGACTTTAGCCTTAGGGACAGACATCGGCGGCAATGCTACCCCCATTGGAGCCTCAGCCAATGTTGTCGGTACCGCCATTGCTGAAAGGGAAGGCTACCCTATCAGTTGGGGAAGATTCTGCAAATATGCTTTTCCGGCTATGATTATGGTGGTCGCCCTGTGCTGGCTTTATTTAGTGGTAAGATATGTTTAGAGGGAGGTGGAAAATGTGGCAAAGAATTCTGGTTCCGTTAGATGGCTCCGACCTAGCTGAGCTAGCCCTCCCCTACGCCGAGGAGCTAGCTGCAGCCTTTAATTCTGAGGTTGTCCTGTTGTATATCAGTGAGCCGGCGGAGAGCCAGTATCTCCATATGCATCAGCTTTACATCGAAGATATAGCCGGGCAAATGAGGAAGCGCGTCAAAAAGGTCAGCCCCCTACTTCTATCCGGCAGACCGGCTGAGGGGATTATCGACTATGCTGAGAAAAATGATGTCAGTCTCATCATTATAACCTCGCACGGGCGCTCCGGCATAACATCATGGTTGGTGGGGAGTATCGCCAGCAAAGTACTTCATGCCATCAGGCTACCGCTTTTGCTCATCAGAGCTACCAAGCCACGGCAAAAGATACCGGGGAAGTACCTGTTAAATAAGATTCTCCTCCCTCTGGACGGTTCCAAAGCTGGTGAAACGGCAGTGCCCTATGTCGGTGAGCTTATGAGCCGGTTAGAGTCAGAGATTACCCTGTTCGGGGTGGTGCCGGCGGGTCAGCATATTCGCTCTATTGGTGGTCTGGACTTTATTCTTTTCCCCGAACAGCAGTTGGAAATATTCAAGAAAGAAGCCAGAGAATATTTAAACAAGGTCTACCGACGGCTCAAGAGGCAAAAGGGCAAAGTAAAGGTTGAGCTCAAGGTAAGCGACAAAGCCAGCGATATTGCCCGGGAGATTATTAATTACGCTGAGGAAAACGATATCAGCTTAATTGCTATATCAAGTCATGGGCACTCGGGCATTGAGAGATGGGTTTTTGGCAGTACCGCCAATAAAGTGGTACAGGCTAGCAATACACCTCTCCTGGTAGTGCGGGCAGCCGGGGAAAAGGCATAGAGATTGTCTAACAACCTATCCCCCTGACCCCCTTCCCTTAACAAGGGAAGGGGGAGTGAAGATAAGAGAGGGGCGAAGCCCCTCTCTAAAATCTCTCTCTTTAAAAGTGGAGAAAAACACAGGAGAGTCAAAGAGAGGCGAAGCCTCTCTTAAAAAATTCCCTCCCCCTCCCCTTACTAAGGAGAGGGGATAAAGGGGGTGAGGTTACCATATGAAATTCGGGTTCCCTGAAAAATCACAGATTTTTTAGGGTGAAGAGGGGGTGAGGTTAATAAACAATATTAAGCCGTAGCCTGTTTGCATCATTCCTGGGTTATAGGTTATTATATTAAATTGCATTCGCCCCTGTAGCTCAGGTGGATAGAGCACCAGCCCCCGGAGCTGGGTGCGAGCGTTCGAGTCGCTCCAGGGGCGCTTTCTAT
>CAZHLO010000059.1:0-5797 GCA_964533385.1 uncultured Dehalococcoidales bacterium
CGGGATAATCTTTGCCATCATGAATCTCCAAATAGGGGAAAACTAATAGTTCCTTATTACCTCTTTGGTTTAATTTGGCACTTATTTGGTAGGCGGTCAATCTGACCTGGTCTTTTGGTTGATTTATAGCATAAAGGGACTAGTTTTACAATACGCTATTTTGTGCAATCAGCTCGTAGTGAGTTCCCGTGCCCGCGGCCCAAAGGTCGCTGGTTCGAATCCAGCCCCCGCTACCAAGGAAAATGAGGCAGATTCAATCGAGTCTGCCTTTAGTTTTGCCTCTGAGAAGCAGTTTAATAATATTGCTACAGTAAGCAAGGTTATCGACCACAACTTGGTGGCTACACGTCCACTTTTTGCTTGTCTTCCCTTCATGCCTAGAATTATCCTATCTCTTGGGTGTTTCCTATTATTGCTAAGAATATAGCACCTCTCAACATAAGATAGCTTTTGAACTTTTTGACTATTTGTTACACATTTCAAGGATATAGATTATGACTAGCAGTTATTATCTTCTTTGTCTTACTCTGCTACTTAACCAGCCACCTCTCTTGTCACTATGAGAGCCATAGCCATTGTTGTTAGAAAGGGGGAGGGCCTCAATAATATTGATTGTCATATGCCTAAGTGTTTTTCCATTGAGGGCAGTAATTGCGGCTTTACCTTCAGACTGTGACGGCATCTCAACAAATGCGTATCCCCTGGATTGTCCGCTACCAATATACTTATCGTTCATGACGGTTACAGATATCACCTCTCCGAAAGCCATGAATTCTCGTCGCAGTTCTTCATCAGTAACGTCAAGAGATAGGTTTCCTACATAGATATTCATATCGCCTACCCTTCTCTGGTGATAGGGTTAGGTCTTGCCCACGGCTTGTGACCGTATGCCCAAATTGGTAGCTCTACGCAGTGATTAAATAAACATTCTGCCATGTCTTAAACAGAAATTAATGGGTAAGGAGTTTAATACCTTCTCCCCCTTCCTCCACCAAATCCACCACTCCTCCTACCGCCGTATCCGCCACCTCTGTCATCAGGGCGAGGTCGAGCTGGACTAACGGTAAGCGTTCGGTCCTTTAGAGTCTTCCCGTTGAGAGCGGTGATGGCCGCCTGCCCCTCGGACACCGAAGGCATTTCAACAAAAGCAAATCCTTTCGGCCGTCCGCTATACTTGTCAGTGATGATATTAACCGATTCGACCTTACCAAAAGCAGTGAATTCCTCCCGCAATTCCTCCTCAGTCACATCAAATGATAGATTGCCTACATAGATTTTCATAATCAGCTCTCCTTTTCTTGAATTGTTTCTCCTACCCCGCTTAATATATCTGACGTCGCCTTCTTCTGGTGCTATTTCTTGCTTTTATCCGGGCAGCGTCGCCCTTAGATACGAAGTGACGGTGGGCTTTTGCCTCGCGCAAAATGCCACTCATCTGCACCACCTTCTGAAAGCGGCGCAACAGGGAATCCTGGGTTTCACCTTCACGTATGTGGACTTCCAACGACATAACGCACCAACACATTTCGGAGACATACACGGGCCGGATATCTCCAGCCCATGTATGCTCTCAAGGTCTCAAACCAGCACTATCTGCTGATTCTGATTTTACGGTAGCAATCGCTACAGTACACCGGTTTGTCACCGCGGGGTTCAAAGGGTACCTCAGTATCCTTACCGCACTGAGCACATTTTACCGGGAACATCTGCCGCGGGGATCTGTAGCCAGAGCCACTGTTTCCGTAACGCTCTGTCTTCCTCGCCTGGCGACATGAGGGGCAGCGCTTGGGCTCATTGGTGTAGCCCCTGGATTGGAAAAGCTCTTGCTCCTCAGCGCTGAAGGTAAAGGTAGTCCCACAATCGGAACATTGGATAGACTTGTCCTGAAAACTCATTGGATGACCTCCTCTCTTCTGAATTTTAGTTAGAGTTCGGTCATCCAATACTTAAGTGGTCTGAAGTGACTTATAAAGCTTGTAATAACCTAAACTGTAACAATTAATTATTATACACTAAAAAGCCTCCCTTTGCAAAATCCCGTAACAATCCGACGGATTGTTATTCTTGCACAACACGATCATACTGTCCAATTTCGCAACTATATTCTGCACGCCCACGCATCTCTCCGGTCTACCGTAGATCTCGGCCTGACAGCTCGTAAATTATACATCCAATCTTGTACCGCTGTTCATTATGTGCCTAGAATTATCCTCCCTATTGGTGATCTTTGAACTCCAACTCCCGTGAGTAATTCCTAACAAAATTTGGCCTAAAGTTAGTATAATTTTGCGGGCAGGCCTCAAAATAGTTAAGAACTCACCCCCAAACGCTCAAAACCGATAGCCTCGTGCAGGTTCACCCCAGATAGCCACACCCAGCTAAGTATAGCCTTGTCTATTCGTGTCTAGCCTAACCCACCTATCATTTAGATTACAAATTACCTCTTATAGAATATAGTGAAAGGAGGTAGATCCAATGGCAGACACTATCAGCGTCAAGCAACTGGCAAACCGGGCTGGGACTGACCCAAGGACTCTTCGAAGGATTCTGCGATCTCAGTTCCCTAGAGAGAATAAGGGAAAGGCTTATGAATGGCAGCCTGATGACCCACAGATTGAGCTAATCATCAAAGCTGTGGAGAATCATAAAGCCCGTACAAAAACCGAGAAGTATAAAGCCGAGAAGCCGGTACTCAAGGCGGTCCCCAAGCCCAAAGACAAGAAGACTAAGTCAGGGGAAGTGATCGCATAAATGGAGCAATGGATTGGAGAAAGCTCTCACATACCAAAGGTCGCTGGTTCGAATCCAGCCCCCGCTACCAAGAAAGATGAAGGGAAGCAGAGTTGCTTCCCTTTTTCGTCGCTAACGATTACCAATGCATCGCACATTGAGAGATGTAGGATTGAACTTTACAATATTTTTACCCTAGGTCTAACTCTTCCCAATCCTGAACAAATTAGAGCCACATATAGGACACACACCCCGGGTTGCTGGCTTACCATTCTTCATGGTTACAGCTCTGGTGTTCCTCATTTCTCTCTTGACACGGCACTTCCAACAATATGCCTGCATCGGTTCACCTCCTTTTTGAATAGCAACCACCTAAAGATGGTGGTTTAACGCCCCCTAGTTACTGGTTCCTAGTCACTGCCTTATCTCATCGAAGACTGGCACTTTTTTATGCCAGTGGTATCTCCAGCCCCCGCAATAGTATTCATAACGGCGATGGAACCAGTACATATTATTCATATCTAGCTGTATTTGCCGCTCTTGCGCTATCTCGTCGGCGACTGGCATTTCTTTCTCCTGTTGCATTATTTCTCTCATTTTAATATCTCCTATTTCGAAGCTCCTTAATCTAGCAGTAGCATTGACGTGAGTAGTGGAATGAAACCTGTAGATCATTGGCTAGACGTTCGAGAAGTTGTCTGTCAGTGATACACTTTGACCACTCTCTTATGTCTTCAAAGGCAACCCCCCAGACGTCATTACCAGCAAGGATCCTCTGTGCGTCCTTGCATTCATTAGGCCGATCCCATGGCCATGAAGGAGGTTGCCGGGTATTAAATCTGGCAAATAGCTTCCAAGTCTTCACTTTTCCTTGGTAATTTGGAAACGTTACCGGGAATGGCGTGTCTCCATCAAAAAGCTGACACCAATTCCTTGTGGCAGATAGCTTGCCAGTTTTATAGTTTCGTCTTCGCTTGAGTACTAGTCCACTCTTCAGTAGCAAAGCTGGAAGCTGAGCAAGAAAGCCATCTATTTTTAATGCTTCGTCTTGCCCTGGCATGCAGATGATATCTACCACTTAGAGACTTAACCTCCCTATCGGGATCTAGTTGTTAGTATAAAGTAGGTTGGATGGTTATGGTATTCCCAATAATGGGTATTTTTCAAACAAAAAGGGTTATCTTTTGATAACCCTTTTGATTTGGAATAACCCGGAAGTATTATTTCGCCGTTTCAGTGGGAGTTTTAATCCCCTCTTTCAAAACGGCATATACAGCTAGTTGTTGGCGGTTCTTTAGATCCAATTTTCTTAGTATATTCTTTACATGGACTTTGGCTGTATTCTCGGTAATGAATAACTTCTCCGCGATCTCTTTGTTTGTAGCCCCTTGAGATACCAACCTGGCGATTTCTAGCTCTCTTTCGGAGAGTATAGAAGAAAGGTCGATCTCTTGTAACTTCTTTAATTGAGGTCCAAACTTGATAATTCTTTGCCTTGAAAGCTGGCTGTTAGGAATAATTAAAATATCTCCTCCTGGTGTCTGCAGTTGAGTATTATTCCATCCTATCCTGGTAATACAGCCTTCTTCGCCATTTTCGAGTTTAATGGAGTCACCCACTTTAATATTCTGCAGGGTAACAAGCTGGAAACCGGCAAAGAAGTTAGGAGCGGCGTCTCTCAAAGCCAGCAGTGCGAGCACGGCTGCGACCCCTATGAGTATAAGTGGCGCACCAGTCGGAACGCCCCAGATACTAAGTACCACCAGTACCGAAACCGCAATAATAACGATGCTGGTGATATTCCGGATTATCGGTATGGCACCAGGCAGGTTCCAATGCCTGCCGAAGAACAGTATTAACTCTTGAAGCATGTTCAAAGTAGCCAGCACGAGTATAAAAACAAACAATGTCCAGAGTGAGTGCCCCACAAGGTCTCGCCACTTATCCGGGATCAGTGACGTGACCAGTCCCAAATGGATGCTCAAGACGATACAGAGGATAGAAAAAGGACGTTTGATTGGCTGGCATAGAATGGTGTCCGCGGGCCATTTCTTTGCTTTTGCCCACCTGGACAAGCGGTCCAAAGCCAGCTTTCTGAGGCGGAACGAGGCAATCAAACTGAAGACGAAAACGGCAAGGGGAACAGCGATATCGCGCCAGTATTGCTCCAAGAAATCTGTTAGTGTCGTCACGGTTATTATTTTACTCCTTGGGTGTATTCTCTGGCAAGAGATTAAGAAACTTCAGCGGCAGATGTACTTGCTGGTTCGAATCCAGCCCCCACTACCAAGAAACTTAGAGCACCGCAAAGAGCGGTGCTTTTTTTGCTAATCAAAATACTAGGAAATCGTTGACACCCAATACTGCGGGGAATAGAATGAAATTATAAATAGGAAAGAAGGGCACTAAAAATAAGAAAGAAGAAGAACTAAAAACAGACAACGAAATAATAATGTCGCTGAAGAAACGACTCACCCATTTTCTTAAATACAATTCTCACGTTTATATGCCCAGTCTCCACAAAGGGGGTAAAACATGTCAGCAATAGTAAAGAGAATATTACTTTTATCCTTAGCCCTAATCCTGTCCTTTACCCTTATCGGTTGTGCTGGAGGAGGACTCAGTCAAGAGGAAATAGACCGGATAGTCGCCAATGCTGCCGCTGCCGCTACTGACATTAATACGGGCAAGGCTGATATGGATATGTCAATTTCCATGAATAGGGTTGGTGGGGCTGAGCCGATGGAAGTGACCATGGTGGCTGATGGCACTAGCGCCGTAGATAAGGTAGCGGAAGAAGGGCAAGTAGTAATGAATGTGCACCTTAAATCAGCTCAAATGGAACGAGCGGTAACATGGAAGTATTATGTCGTTGGTGAGTGGTTGTATGTGGGGGCGGAAGTCTCCGGGCAAGGTCAGGGGTGGGAGAAGGGTAAGAAGGCGAAGTGGGCATATGACATGTGGTGGCTTGAAACGGGTGCCGGGCAGCAAATAAAGCTCTTGACAACCGCCACTAAGGTTAATTACTTAGGCAGTGAAGTGGTAAATGGCACCGCCTGCTATGTAT
>CAZHLO010000060.1:0-5717 GCA_964533385.1 uncultured Dehalococcoidales bacterium
CTATGCTTGGCGAGTGGTTTAACACTGGAGACAAGTATTACCGGGATGCTGAAGGCTACTACTATTATCAAGGCCGAAGCGATGACATGCTCAAGGTCGGTGGCATATGGGTCTCCCCGATTGAGGTCGAAGATGCCCTGGTCTCCCATTCTGCGGTGCTCGAGGCAGCGGTAGTGGCTAAAAAGGATGAGCACGGCTTGGTTAAGCCCAAGGCATTCATCGTGCTGAGAAAGGGTCACCGCCCATCCGAGAAACTGGCCACGGATATTCAACTCTTTGTCAAGAAGAGCATAGCCCCGTATAAATACCCCAGGTGGGTAGAGTTCGTTAAAGACCTTCCCAAGACCTCAACCGGCAAGATTCAGCGTTACAAGCTAAGGGAGGATTAGATGGAATCGAGAATTAAGCTATTTCCCTTAACCGCTAAGGTTAGTAATAAAGGGCACCTGGTTATCGGCGGCTGCGACAGTATTGAGCTGGCGGCTGAGTTTGGCACGCCGCTATATGTCTTTGATGAATTCACCCTGCGCCGTAAAATTGCCGAGTTCAAGACTGAATTTGGCCAGCGTTATGCTGATACTACTATTCTTTACTCCTGCAAAGCCTTTATCAATAAGGTGCTGTTGCTCCTCATTATGGAAGAGGGGTTGGGGCTGGATGTTGTCTCCGGTGGAGAGATTGGCATCGTTCGTTCGGTCGGTTTCCCTATGGCCAGGGTTACTTTCCCCGGCAACAATAAGTCTACCGAAGAACTTATTTTAGCTCTGGAGTCGGGTATCGGTCGTATAGTCGTGGACAATTTCCATGAGCTTAAAATGCTAGGTGAGATAGCCAAGGAGCGGGGTGATAAGACCGATATACTTTTACGGCTTTCCCCCGGCGTGGAGCCTCATACCCACCGCTATATCATCACCGGTAACCTGGATAGCAAGTTTGGTATCCCCATGGTTCATGGTGAGAAGGCGCTTACCACCGCTATGGCTATGCCCGAGCTTAACCTGATGGGGCTGCATTTCCATATCGGTTCCCAGATTGCCGAGTTTGAGCCCTATCAGCAGGCGATAGACATTATCCTCGGCTTTGCCGCTGAGATGAAGCGGAAGCATGGTTTTGAACTTAAAGAGCTGAGTATTGGTGGCGGTTTCGCCGTTCAGTATACCTTGGATTCTCCCGTCCCGCCCATCTCAGCCTATGCCGAAGCGATAACCTCCAGCTTTATCAATGGCTGCCAGAAGTTTGAGCTGGCCAGGCCGCGGCTTATCATTGAGCCGGGGCGTTCGATGGTGGCTCAGGCCGGGGTGACGTTATATACGGTTGGGGTGGTCAAGGATATACCCGGTGTCAGGTGCTATGTCTCGGTGGACGGCGGCATGGCTGATAACATCCGCCCCGCCCTCTACCAGGCCAGATTAGAGGCGGTAATGGCTAACCGGATAAAGGACAGGGCAGCCGGTAAGTTCACCATTGCCGGCAGGTTCTGCGAATCGGGCGATATATTAATCAGAGACATTGACCTGCCGCAACCTGAGGCTGGCGATATTCTTGCCGTGGCTGGTTCTGGCGCTTACTCCATACCACAGGCGAGCAACTATAACGCCTCATTTAAGCCAGCCATTGTTCTGGTCAAGGAAGGCAAGGCACGACTTATTCGGCGCCGTGAGACCTTAGAGGACCTGATTAGGTGTGATTTAATATAAGGGGATTTTGGCATGTGGCAGGTAGTTGGGCAATCCCGGGCGGTCACCCTGCTCCAGCGTAATTTGGAGCAAGGGTCCATAGCTCATGCCTATCTTCTGGTTGGTCCCCCTCATGTGGGCAAAATGACCCTCGCCCTAGACCTGGCTAGGGCGTTGAACTGCCAGGGAACGGAGCCACCCTGTGGTTTTTGTGATGCCTGTCAGAAAATAGCTTCGGGCAAGCATGCTGATGTCCAGATTATAGGCTTGAACTCTGACGGGAATTCAACTAATAAACCTCGGACAGAAATCAGCATCGACCAGGTCAGGGAGATGCAGCATTCATCAAGCCTGCCGCCCTTTGAGGGTAAGTATAAGGTATTTATTATTGATGGCGCTGAGCTAATGTCAAACGAGGCAGCTAACTGTCTGCTTAAGACCCTGGAAGAGCCAGCAGATGGGATAATCTTTATTCTGCTGACCGCCAATGACGGGGTTCTGCCCGCCACCGTGGTTTCTCGTTGCCAGCGGTTGGAGCTACGCCCTCTGGCGACCTCACAGGTGGTGGCTTTTCTTAGTGAACGCCGGCGTCTTGAGCCCAACAAGGCTGAGCTTCTAGCCAGGCTTTGCCATGGCTGCCTGGGCTGGGCGTTATTAGCGGCGGATGATGATAGTTTGCTTCAGCAGCGTGCCCGGTTGATAGACAGGCTGCTTGGTGTCACCCGGGGTGATTATGAGGAACGTTTTGGCTATGTTTCCCAGCTGGCGGCTCAGTTCAGTCAGAACCGGGGTTCGGTTCAAGAGGTATTAGCTCTGTGGCTTGACTGGTGGCGTGACCTGCTGTTGGTTAAGCTCGGCTCTAGCGATACCATCACCAACGTTGACCAGGAAGCGGTGCTGGTTGACATGGCTAGAGGTTTTAATCTGGCTCAGATAAGGTCTTTTATTAGCAGTATTCAGGCGGCTGGGGAACAGCTCGAGCAAAATGCTAATCCGCGGCTGGTGCTGGAGGTGCTGATGCTCAGTATGCCGGGAAGGAGTGGTGTATAGACTATGGCTGAGATTGTTGGCGTACGTTTCAAAAGAGCCGGCAAGGTATATTACTTTGACCCCGCAGGTATCGACCTGGAGGTAAATGACTATGTAGTGGTCAAGACAGCTCGCGGCCTGGAGTTGGGGAGGGTGGTCATTGCTCCCACACAGGTTTTGGCTAGTGAGGTGAGTGAGCCGTTGAAACCGGTAGTGCGCAAGGCGGAGCCAGAGGATATCAAGCGAGCTCAGGAGTTTGAAGACAAGGAAGGAGAAGCTCTGGCTGAGTGTGGTAAGCTGATAGCTAAGTTAGGGCTGCCAATGAAACTGCTCGGTGCTGAATATAATCTGGATGGCAGTCGGCTCACCTTTTTCTTCGGTGCTACAGAGAGAGTCGATTTCCGTGAGTTGGTTCGAGAATTAAATAAGCGTTTTAAGGTGCGGGTCGAGCTGCGTCAGCTAGGACCCAGGGATGAAGCCAAGCTGGTAGGCGGCTTTGGGCGGTGTGGGCGCCCCCTCTGTTGCATGAATTTCTTAACCGAATTCTCTCCAGTTTCTATCAAGATGGCTAAAGAGCAGGACTTGCCCCTCAACCCGCTTAAGATATCTGGTGTTTGTGGGCGCTTGTTGTGCTGCTTAGCTTATGAGAGTGGGCAATACCATGCCATGAAGGAGAAGTTGCCCAAGCCAGGTCAGAAAGTATCCACCCCCTTGGGGGTGGCTAGCGTGGTGGGGGGTAATCCCCTCAAGGAAACGGTATTGGTTGAACTGGAGAGCCAGGCAACAGTGGAATTGCCTCTCAGTGATATTACCATTGAAGAGCAACCGCCCGAGAAGGATTAGTTCTTACTGGGGCAGGTATTTCTGCCATTGACTCTGGCCCTGCAGGTAGTGCTGGGGGATGTAGAAGTAGCGGTCACCTCGTGGTATTGTGGGCTGGCGGATTAGTCTCATCCCCGCTTCTTGCGGCGTCTTACCCGCCTTACGCCGATTACAGGGTATACAGGCACTAACCACATTTCCCCAGACGTGTTCACCACCTCGGTAGCGGGGGATGACGTGGTCTAGGGTAAGTTGATGGGTCGGCTTACCACAATACTGGCAGGTAAATTGGTCACGGTGGAAAATCTCTAATCGGGTTAGCTTTCTCTGCGGGCGGGGACGCTTAATCAGAAAGGCTAAGCGGATGACCGAGGGTACAGGGAAGCTCTGGCTGGCGGAGTGGATAAATCCAGTGCCATTCTCCAGCATCTCAGCCTTACCGTAGTAGAGCAAGACTACCGCCCGCCGTACTCGACATATATTGAGTGGCTCATAGTTCTGATTTAGCACCAGAACCGGAAGCTTTATTATTTCCAAGGCATTCATCAATACAAACCTGCCTATTTTACTAAAAAACTCTGGAGCTATGCAAATTAATGGCTAGCCCCGGCGACCTTTCCTGCTGCGGGGGGTTGTTTTCTTTCGGTTGGCGGTAGCATCAGTTCGGTAGTCAGGAGCGGTTATATTGAATAGCGTACCGATTTTGGGGTCGGATAGGCGGGAACTAATTGGGCTATCAATTTCATCCAGTGAGCAGCGGGTAGTTACTACTGTAGCTAGCCGCCCGTTATAACGATAGTTGATAACCTGATACAGCTTTTCCTGGGCCCAAGGTGTGGTCGACTGTTCACCAAAGTCGTCCAGGATGAGCAGTGGGGCATTCTTTACCTCTTCAAACACCTGGTCATAGGACACTTGGCTCTCCGGGCTGAAGGTGAAGCGTAGGTGGTCAAGGAAGTCAGGCACTACCTCGAATTTAACCGGTTTTCCCGCTTTGATACGATAATTGGCAATAGCGGTAGCTAGGTGGGTTTTACCGCAACCAGTTTCCCCCACAAACACCAGCCAGCCATCAGGTGATTTAGCGAAATCAAGGGCTAAGCGGTATGCCTCTTCTAGGTTCTGGCGCTGTTCCGGCGGCAGATTAACTCGCTTCCAGTCAAAATTGTCGAAGGTCATGTTTCTAAGTAGCTCTAGTTCCAGACCACTATATCGTTGCAAACGGCTTTGGCGCTCTTTATCTAATTCTTTTTGGACGCAACGACAAGCAATAACCCGACTATAATCCGGCTTACCTGAGGGCAGGCGGGGGTGGACAAACCCCGCTCCCTTACAGATAGGGCAGACTGAGCTTGGCGAGGCTTCTTTTGCTTCTTCAACGCCGGACCATGTGTCCGTATTTGCCCTTGATGTATTTATCTGGGTCTGTTTTCTTAGAATCTCCCCGATGTGTTCCATCGACCTTACCTTCGGCTGACCAGCTCTCTAAAATGGCTGAAATATAGCTCCATTTGCGTTTGTTTTGATTAACCGCCTCTTTAATGGCATCCCTTATCCAGGTTTCAGGATAGACCTTCAGGGCATCACGCAGCTCTTCGGCAATCATCGGGGTGAGCATACCGATGTTCTGTTCGTAGAGGGTGAAAATATCAGGTGGCTTCTCGGTCTCAACTAAGGTTGGCTCTTTTACTTTCAGTCCGCTTAAATTAAGCTCGCCATTTCGAATTTTAGCCATAGCCTGCCTATCAGACTCAGTATTGAGGAAGTAGATGTCCTCGGGTGTGCCGTCTCTATCTAATACCATATGCAGGATAGTACCCCGCTTGGTCGCCATTTCCAGAGCATGGCGCAATACTTTATCTGGTGGTCCAGTTGTCCCCTCGAGGCTACTAATCAGGCTCTTATCGCCCAATAACTCTCTATAAGTGGTAAATCGAGGATAGCCCCGCTTGTGGTAAAGTATCTGGAAGATGTGGAGGGTTGTTTTCAGCTCGGTGATATCGCTGATTTGTGGTAAAAGCCTGCTGAAGAAAGAATTAGGTAAGGGGGTAAACTGCATCTTGGCTGGAAAACCACTAAACTGCCTCATAATAAACTCAGCTCTTCATTGGTAATATTATCGAACTTAGCCAGCCTGGGTTTGAAAAGCAACTTGACTTCGCCGGTGGGACCATTACGATGCTTGGCGAT
>CAZHLO010000061.1:0-5693 GCA_964533385.1 uncultured Dehalococcoidales bacterium
CCCTAGAGAGGTTTTTACCCCACAAAAACTTTGTTTTTGCGGGGGCCCCATTTTCACCTCTCTTTTACTCTCTTACTTTTCCCCCTCTTCTCCTTCGGGGGAATTTTAAAGGCATAGCCTTTCTTGCCGTATCCCTATTGATAAAAATTTGACGAAGCCTTATTATTAGTCTGGGGGTATTAACCGACTTAAGATGCAGATTAGGAAAACATATAGCCAGGTGAAGCCTGAGCTGCTTTATGACGAGGTCAGGGATTTTGTTTTAAAGCAGGGAGTGGTTGCGGGTGAAGCAAAACTGGAAACATACTCCAGGCCCGACAACTCTTCATCATTTATCTCCCGGGGCACATTGACCTTCAACATTCAGGGTGGAAAGGAATGCCTGAGAGTACACATCGTGGGCTCAGCTACTGGCGAGACCAAACTAATGCTTGATATCAATGAGGAGCTTTTCCCCAAAGAAAGGGTCTCGGCTTTGCAACAAGACCTGGACTTTATTTTTGGTTCGTACGAGGTTAAGCATCGCTAGTGTGATATAATCTAATTGTGGCTTTAAAGACAGTAGCTACCAATCGGAAGGCTTATCATAATTATCATATCGGCGAGGCCGTAGAGGCTGGCATTGCCCTTACCGGTACCGAGATAAAGTCACTCCGAGCCGGCAGGGCAAGTTTAAGCGATGCCTATGTTAGACCTGAGGCTGGGGAATTATGGCTAGTGAATGCTCATATAGCCCGCTATGAAGCCGGTAGCTATTTGAGCCATGAACCAAAGCGACCCCGCAAGCTTCTACTGCATCGCAAGCAGATTGATAGTCTTACCAGCCGGGCGTTGGAGAAGGGCTTTACTTTGGTTCCGCTCAAGTTATATATTAAGGATAGCCTGGCTAAGGTTGAGGTGGCGTTAGCCAGAGGTAAGAAGCTTTATGACAAGCGGGAAGCCATAGCCCGCCATGAGACGGAAAGAGAGATTGAGCGGGCTATAAAAAGAAAGAAGCTGGGAAGGAGGTAGCTGGCTTTAACCGACTACAATTGAATACGGGGACGCGTGGGTTCGACAGAGGAGGTATGCTACAGGATTGCAGGCTGAGGTGCCGCTAACCTCATAAAACCAGTGGCAAAAATAACTGGCGAAACTGAATTCGCACTCGCCGCCTAATTAAAAAATAGGCGGCACACCCACCCAACCTCTCCTCAATGGGTTGGGATTGGGTGCCGAAAATTGAGGTGCCACCATCCCGACGTCGATAAGGGTGGTGAAAGAGCCATCGACTGGGTTGGCTAAACTCGGTCAGCAGAGGCTAGCCGGGCGAGATTAAAGAGCTGACTAAGCCTGTAGTATATTCTGGGCAGCTTCTTCTGGACGGGGAGTTCGACTCTCCCCCGTCTCCACCAGAAATTTTAGTGGCGCCAGCTTTGTATGCTGGCGCTTTTTATATTCACCTCTGCCCCTTGACATTATTGTTAAAGTATTATAAATTATTATAATAACCTTAATAATAAAGAAAAAATACACAATTAATAAAGCACGGCGGGCAGGGATGGATAGGGCAAAACTAATCAAGGAGATCATTCAGCTTCAACAGCGGATAGGCCGGGCAGAGCATGCTATGGAACGACATGCACCTGAGGCTTGGATGGAGTTGAACCTGACTATTAGCCAGTTGAAGAGCCTATTTTTTATTGATTTTGAAGGAAGCACCAACTTCAAGAAGCTGGCAACTGCTCTGGGAGTGACTCCACCCAATGTGACCGGAATTGTTGACCAGCTGGTGGAGCAAGAGCTGGTGAGTCGTGAGGAGAATCCTGAAGACCGTCGTATGATTCTCCTCAAAACTACAGACAAGGGGAAAGCTCTGCTGGCTGGACTTAGAGAGAGCAGAGTGAGCCGCATGTCCGGTATCCTGGCACAATTAAGCCTGGGGGAGCTTGCCGCTCTGGCTGAAGGCTTAAGCGCACTGGCTAGGGCAGGTGAGCGCAGTAAGGAGAAAATACAGAGATGAACATAATAGAAGTTGAGGGGTTATCGAGAAAGTTCGGGCGGCTGGTTGCCGTAGATAATGTTTCCTTTCAGGTAGCTGAAGGTGAGATATTCGGTTTTCTGGGGCCAAACGGGGCGGGTAAGACGACCACTATTAATATGCTCTGCACTCTTCTGAAACCTACTAAGGGCAGGGCAGCGGTCAACGGATATGATGTGGTAAAGCAGCGGAGTGAGGTGCGGCGTTCTATCGGGCTTGTCTTTCAGGACCCGACTCTTGATGAATATCTAACTGCGGAACAGAATTTGCGCTTCCATGCCTATGCTTATAACATTCCTAAGGAGATAAGGGAGAAGCGCATTGGCGAAGTACTGGAGCTGGTTGAGCTGGCTGACCGCCGTCAGAGTAACGTTCGTACTTTTTCCGGGGGGATGAAGAGGAGACTGGAGATTGCTCGGGGTCTGCTGCATAGCCCGCGAGTCCTCTTTCTGGATGAGCCCACTCTGGGTCTGGACCCACAGACCCGCCGTCATATCTGGGACCACATTCTGGCTGTACGCAAACAAAATAACCTGACTATCTTCTTAACGACTCACTATATGGATGAAGCTGAGAATTCTGACCGCATAAGTATCATCGACCGTGGCCGTATTATTGCCCTGGATACACCGGATAAGCTCAAAGATGCCCTGGGTGGGGATGTGGTGATGTTGAGAGCTGAGGACAGCGATGCGGCAACACTTGAGTTGAAGGAAAGGTACGGCCTATCACCCATTATTCAGAACGGGACAATCACCTTCAGCGTTCCTCAAGGGGAGAAGTTTCTTCCCAAATTAATGGATAGTTTTCAGAGTCGCCTCCTTTCCATCGGTATACATAGACCCACTCTTGATGACGTATTTCTTAAACTAACCGGTCGCGCCATCCGCGAGGAAGAGGCAGGCTCAAAGGAACAGATGAGAGGAATGGCAATGAGAATGAGAAGGGGGCACGGGAGGTAATCTATGGCAGATTTATTTCGGGCAACTTGGGTGGTAGCGTACCGGGAACTGCTCCGTTTTATTCAGGAACGCGCCCGTCTATTTTCATCCTTTGCCCAGCCACTGCTATTTCTGGTCATCTTTGGTGCCGGTTTTAACCGTATGGTTGGAGCAATGACGCCTGGAGTTGACTTCATCCAGTTCATGTACCCTGGCATTATCGCCATGACCGTACTGATGAGTTCAATAATGTCAGGCGTATCTATTGTCTGGGACCGGGAGTTCGGGTTTTTAAGGGAAATTTTGGTCGCCCCGCTGGGGCGAAGTGGAATCGTACTGGGTAAGGCCGCAGGTAGTGCCGTGGTGGCGGTGATACAGGGCATCGTGATGCTGGTGTTAGCGCCATTGCTGGGTGTTTCCCTCAACCCTATAATGGTAATCAAGCTTATACTAATCCTAATTATAATATCTATGTCCCTTTCTGGCCTGGGTGTCTTAATTGCTTCACGCATGCGGTCTCAGCAGGGATTTATGATAATAGTACAGGTAATCGTAATGCCCCTGGTATTTCTATCTGGGGTATTCTTCCCGGTGAACAATGTGCCTGCCTGGCTTGCAGTCGTCTCAAAAGTTAATCCGCTAACCTATGGAGTTGATGCCATTCGTCAACTCTTCTTAGGGAAAGAGGTAGCCGCCGCTGGTGGAGCTATGGGTCAGACCGGTAGTGTCATCAGTGTGACCGTCTTTGGGCACACCATGACCATTCTTGAGGATCTGTTAATTGTGGCAATCTTTGGCGTTGTACTGCTGTCACTGGCAGCATGGGCCTTCAGTAAACAAGAGTAGCACATTGTAGGTATATCATTAGAAATCTAACGGCGCCAGTTTGATATGCTGGCGCCTTTTCTTTTTGGGGTTATCCAACATCTAAGGTTACTGTTTTAACCGACCTGCCACCACATTCCAGTTTATGTTCTGGAAAAAGGCGGTTATGTAGTCAGCTCGCTTCAGTTCGTAATCGGTGATGAAGGCATGCTCGAAGACATCCATTACCAGGATGGGACGGCAGCCGGCAAGATGACCAACCTCGTGCTCATTAATCCACTGGTTAAACAGCCCGCCGGTCACATTATCCTGGTATAGTACAACCCAGCCGATACCACGCATTGCCCCGGTAGCCCTGAAATCCTGCTCCCAGGCATCATAGCTGCCATAGGCATCAGCCAGCTTTTTGACCAGAGCACTCGTTTTCTCCAGGGGTGCTTTGCCTCCCAGGTTCTCAAAGTAGTATTCGTGGAGGCGCATGCCGTTGAACTCAAAGCCAAAGCGGCGTTTAAGTTCGGAGTATTCTGGAGTTCCGGTCTTGCCTTCTCTCAGCATCGCCGCCAGCAAGTCCGACAGCTTGTTGGTATTGGTCACGTAGCCCTGGTAGAGAGTAAAGTGATTTTTGAGTAAGGTTTCGCTGAAGCCCTCCATTCCGATAAGATTACTGTAGTCCTTTGCCGAGTAAGTCATTTTACCTCCTCTTTCTCCTTTAGCCCTGGAGACTCCGTTAACTATTATATAGCTAGCGGGTAATTACCACCACATTATAGTTGAATTTTAATGAAATCTAAACGCCAATTTTATGGGTAATTAATTGCCATAGCCTAAGATTAAGGCATGAGAAAGACGGAGAACAATAATGATTAAAAGCGCTATTAGATGCCCAAATGATATGGTTTTAGTATTTGATGAGAATGAGGAACAAATCCCCCAGTATCAGGGGCGATACCAGGAAGTAAAGAGACTCGTCTTGGAAGATGCCCCGCCGGAGGCGGTATTTGGTCACTGGCTCGGTTTTGAGACTGATATAATCACTGTCTCCAGAGAGGAGTGGTAGGCAAATCCGCCCTCTCTTTTTAGAGGTACCATTTTGATGCCTTATGGCATTTTTGTGCCATTTATGATACAATTGGCATGTAAGGCGAATCTGGTAGAGATGACAGTAGGGAAGAAAATACTTGTCGTTGATGATGACCCTGCCTTTATTAGGCTGGTTGAGCGGGTTCTTACTCAAAAGGGGTATGAAGTGCTCAATGCCAATAATGGGAAGGAGGGGCTACGGCTTTTATTTGACCACAGACCAGATATGGTGCTCCTGGATGTGGTGATGCCTAGAATGGATGGCTGGCAGACTTGCAGTCGCATCCGTGATATCTCTGATATCCCCATTATTATGCTCACGGCTCATGAGAAGGCTGAGGAGGATGTAGTGCGTGGGCTTGACTGTGGGGCTGACGAGTATCTGGCTAAACCGGTTGGGAGTGGGGAGCTGGTGGCGAGGATACGGGCAGTAATGCGGCGTGCTGAGCTGCCCTTTTCCCAGGGGGAAGGGAGGGGGATTACCTTTAGTGACGGCTTCCTGACGGTGGATATTGCCCAGCGGAAGGTCTCGGTCAATGGAGAGCAGGTAAGGCTGACTCCAATAGAGTTTCGTCTGCTGGCACTACTGCTGCAAAATGCCGGCCATATTCTCACCCACAAACAACTGCTGGAAAAAGTGTGGGGCTGGGAATACATTGATGACCTGGATTATGTGCGTATCTATATCTGGCATCTGCGTCAGAAGATAGAGCCAGACCCAGCTCAACCTAAATATATTGTTACCGAGCCGGGGGTTGGCTACTACTTCCGCAAAGCCAAATCTCTGTAACATTGACCCCACACCCCTCCCTGTTTTTAATTTATCT
>CAZHLO010000062.1:0-5691 GCA_964533385.1 uncultured Dehalococcoidales bacterium
ATCCAATGCAGATGTATGAGCGGGGCGAAATTGATGTTACCTATGTCTCTACTGCTTATCTGGAGCGAGTAATGGATGAGACTAACCCTCTTCACCAAGAACTGGTGGAAGCCCCGGAGTTAAGCATAACCTATATTGCCTTCGACACTACCAAGCTCCCTTTCAATAATCCTAAGGTACGCCAAGCCTTCTGCCATGCCGTGAACAAGGAAAGAGTAGTAAGTCAGGTGCTGAAGGACTCGGTGACCCAAGCTGAGGGCATTCTGCCACCCGGAATGCCTGGTTATAGTGAGGAAATCGAAGGGCTGGACTATGATCTGGAACTGGCAAGGGAACTAATTACCGAGGCAGGATATGGTGATGGCGTCAATCTCCCCACTCTCACCTTCACTTTCCCCGGCGAGGGCGGCTATGTTCCCCCTTGGCTAACAGCAATTTTATATCAATGGGAACAGAACCTGGGGGTGGAAGTAGAGGTAAGAGAACTTGAGTCTGAGGTGTATTACTATCAGCTTGATGAGGAGAAGGATGAGGCATTTTTCTTCGGCTGGATAGCGGACTATCCCGACCCGCAAAATTTCTTGGAGATTTTGTTCCATAGCCAGACCGTGAACAATAAAGGTGAATATGGTAATGCTGAGGTGGACAATTTGCTGGAGCAAGCCGCAGTGGAGCCGGATAGCATCACTCGCTTTAGACTTTATCAGCAAGCGGAGCAAATAATAGTTAGTGATGCCGCGTGCTTACCCCTATGGTTTGGTAGAAACTATGTCCTAGTTAAGCCCTATGTAGGAGGCTATACTCTCAGCCCGCTGGGCATCCCTTGGCTAACCAATGTATCTCTTGAGTCCCAGTGAACAGTCCAAATACGTATCTTTAGACTCATTCGATAGCTAGATTCATTGCCCAGGCAGAGTGGTGGCATTGGTCTCCTAGCAGCTTCAGAAGCTGTTTATTGCACAAAATGGCTGTCTGTTGAGAAAACCCTATTTTGTAAAGTTGCAGCTAAAATTGATGCTCCACACTGCAAATATTATACATGCAGTAATGACGAGAATTAATGAATTCGATAGTGGGTTGCGGGAGGAGTTTGAGAAAGGCGGACAAGATGCGTGTTATTTTCATTTACAAAGATCCGAATGATAGAATAGTACCTTGCTCTCCAAATAAAATACGGCTTTCGACCACAACCACACTAAGACCTTGCAAGAGAATGTTGCCTTATGGTTTCCAAACAGGGTATAAAGCTAAGCTTGAGATAATATTAGAGAATATAGATGGCATTATAAAAAGCGTTCAGCCTGAAGATAACAAAGATAAGCCATTCTTAGTTGACCTTTCTGTAGTCAATTTGATTATTGACAACATAGCAAAAATGTTGAAGTTTGAGCCGGGATTTGAGTGGGATATTAAGTCATTCAAAGCCAGCCTTGAATTCTTATCGAATAATTCAAATGACCCCGCCAGTAGGGGAAAAGTGTGGTGTATAGTAAGGACTAACAGAAATGCTTCTTGATTTAAGCAGGATGGAACCTTCTTTGATTCGCCAGATACTGCACACACTGAGGGCGTCCTAGCTAAACAAACAGCAATTGATGTTCCGATGCTTATGCTATTTAGAGAGAACGGTAAGAAAAGTCAAGATTGGATGAGTTCGCCTTTTTGGTGGCCCGTCTTAATAGCCCCTAAGAATACTAAGACAGCGGTCTTTTCGAGCGAGTTAGTTGAAGCAGAATAGGAGAATAATAGAAGATTCTAGAAATTCAGTTACTTCTTCCCTGTATTCATTTCTGTATTCATTCAACAAAATGACGGAATGTGTCCAGCGGCAGTCAGATTTCTCGCCCAGTTCAAGGACAATAAGCTTGTTCTGATAGGAGGATAGCGCATTTAGTATGAGATTATGCGACTTGACAGCCGATAAGCAGTATGATATAAGCTACCATCAACCCTTTGCACAACAAATATCCCCGTAGGGCATTTCGCGCGTTAGTGCCCGAGTAGCGAGGCAAGGCGAGGCCACTGACCAAAGAGGGGGTGATGCCTATGCCAGACCGAGACCACCTTCTTCGTCTTCGGGCGGTGCGGAAGATGGTTCGTTACTCTTTAGCAGCCGGACACAATCAACAAAAGGAGGGACACAGGTCATGAAGTTCTTGGTCACAGCCCAGAACAAAGATAACTACTATGCGCTTGCCCCAGAGAAGAGGTTGCAGATGATGATGGGAGCCTATGCCTACATCGAGAAGTACCGCAAGGCAGGCAAGTTAAAGGAGGTTTTCAACACTCCTGGCCTTAAGGGCAGTGTGGGCATCTGGGAAGTCGGGTCGTCTGAGGAGGTGGAAACAATGGTGTCAAATAGATAATGAGCAAACGCGACTGGGTTCCTTCTGAAGATTCTGAAGCAGTTTTTGGAATAATGAAAGGAGGTCTTACGGTGTTTAGGAAAAAATCACTTCTGGCTTTGACGGTTGTCCTGATGCTCATGGTTTCATTGTTGATTGTACCGGGCGCGTCGTCGCAGGTAGGAGCACAGACGCCCCTTCCCGGCAGGGCTATTCCGCAGTTCGTCGACCCCCTGCCGAGCTTGTACACTATCGTTGATAACGGCACTCAGATCACGCTGGAGATGACTGAATTCCAATCGATGGTGATGCCATCAACGTGGGCCGCGGCGAATCCTACGTATCAGGGGACGTGGGTGTGGGGATACCGCGTGCCGGGTCAGTCTAGTGCTGACCCCTACATCGGGCCAGTGATCGTAGCGACGCGAGGCAACCCTACTGAGATCAAGTTCGTGAACAACCTAGGAAATACCTCTACAAGTCACGTGCTCGCCTACACACAGTCAACGGACCAGACACTGCACTGGGCTGACCCGTTATATGGTGAGGCGAACACTGGTACACATGAGGCTATGATGAATCCCGGAATGCCGCCAATGTCACCATGGGACCAGCACTATGCCGGCCCGATTCCGGCTGTTCCCCACCTGCACGGCGGTGAAGTACCACCCGTGCTTGATGGAGGTCCCGATGCCTGGTTCCTGAGCCAGTCGCCCGATACCACGGCATACCCGGACGCTGAGATGCACGGACATGGCTACTATTCTAAAGATGGCAATATAACTGCCAACTACGCTATCTACCGCTACCCTAACAGCCAAGAGGCTGCCCTGCTCTGGTTCCACGACCACACCCTAGGCGCTACCCGTTTGAACGTCTACGCTGGTCTGGCAGGCGCTTATCTGCTTGTCGACCCCGCCCTCAGTCTCCCAGCCAACCTGCCCGGGCCTGCGGATATCGTGCCGCTGGTGATTCAGGACCGCATGTTCGACACTAACGGTCAACTCTACTTCCCCAACATCGGCATCAACCCCGAGCACCCCTATTGGGTGCCTGAGTTCGTTGGGGATACCATCGTGGTCAATGGCAAAGTGTGGCCGTTTAAGAATGTGGAACAGAAGCGTTACCGCTTTCTGTTCCTTAATGGCTCCAATGCCCGCGCCTACGAGTTGTTCCTGGTCGACCCGGTGACGAAGATGTTCGGCCCGCCCATGTGGGTGATTGGCACTGACGGAGGCTATCTTGACACACCGGTCAAGCTCGACCCAGCTCTGGGGCAGAAGCTGGTAATCATGCCCGGGGAGCGCTACGACGTGATCATCGACTTTGCGGACAATACAAATAATCCGACCCCCTCGGGAAGCTACATCCTGCGAAACACCGCCCGCGCTCCTTTTCCCTTTGGTGCCCCACCAGCTGGTGCAACAATTGGGCGGATAGTGAAGTTTGTGCTAACTCCGCCTGTTGGTGTTGATACCAGCTACAACCCGAAGACTGATGGACCAATACGCACGAACATCAACCAGCGAATCAAGCGCTTGGTCAACCCCACCACTGGCACCCTGGGTGCAGGTGTGACCGTGCAGAAGACCCGCCAACTCACGCTCAATGAGGCGATGGGCATGGGTGGACCGGTTGAGGTGCTGGTCAACAACTCCAAGTGGGGTGGCGAGCGGATCAATCCCATTACTGGATTGATGGAACCAATTCCGTACTCGACACCCGATGGCTTTGGCAACTACCTCACCGAGCTACCTAACGAGGGCGAGACGGAGGTGTGGGAGATCGTCAACCTGACTGCCGATGCACATCCCATCCACCTGCACCTAGTGCAGTTCCAGCTAATGAACCGCCAGGCCTTCAACGTCAGCAAGTACAACAAGGCTTACAACGCCCTGTTCCCGGCTAGCGTTCAAATCGACCCGATGACGATGCAGCCCTATCTGGGTGGTGTGTTCATTGGCGGCTTCGGCCCGCCACTGCCTTACGACCCTGCGTTGAATCCTTTGTCTGGCGGAAAGTACGGCGGCAATCCTGACATCACACCCTACCTGCAAGGCCCCATCAAGCCGCCAGCGCCCAATGAGGCTGGCTGGAAGGACACGGTTATCATGTACCCCGGCGAGGTTACACGCATCGTCGTACGCTGGGCACCTATGGATCTGCTGGTGAACACCCCTCCGGCCAACGCCTTCTATCCGTTCGATCCCAATGCCGGTGGGCACGGGTACGTCTGGCACTGTCACATCATCGACCATGAGGACAACGAGATGATGAGGCCGGATGAAGTGACGCCGAATGCTGGCGCTACAAGAACTTACGTGCAGGGGGTTCATTATTAAAGCAGCTTGTAGGTAGATAGCGCTTTAGTTCGCACGACTTTCGTTCCAAAAAGGGACGAAGGTCTGGAATGGGATGAGGGGGTTGATACCCCCTCGTCCTACATTTATATAGGGAGTTTACACTCTCTCGTGACTCGATTTTGCTAGCTGGGTCTTTTTCGCTTCAGCGACAGGGTAGCGGGCAGGTATACCCGGTTGGTGTATTCCTTCAGCATGCGTCGGGCGCAGAAGTGGGGCGCAATAGAGCGAATTGCTTCTTTGACCACGCGAATCCACCCATGGGGCACGCCGTCTCTATCTCGATCGTAGTATAGTGGCACAATTCTTCCCTCAAGAAGGCGTTTGCGGATGGCTAGGCAATGTCAGAAGGTTCTTACTAGCAGAAGAATGAATTGCGGGCAAATACACGCCGTAGGCACCTATGACGGTTTCCAAGAGACGATGACCGGCTCCGGCACGGTCACTATCCCGGCATGGTCACCTCCTCCGAGCCTATGCCTCCCTGATATACCTGACGATCTCCTTCAGGGCTGGTCTCTTTCCGTACATGAGAAGGCCTGTTCGGAAAACCTTAGCCGCCGCCCACATGCAGAAGATAACTGACCCGGCCAGAATTATAAGGCTCAGGGCAAGCTGCCAGGCGGGGATGACCTGAGCCGGGAGTCTCATCATAGCGGTTACCGGGGCAGTTATAGGAAAGATGGTGAGCACTGTGGAAACTACATGCTCGGGATACGCGATTATCACCGAGCCAATCCAGAGTGGTATCATCGCCGGTATGGCGAAGATAGCTGTCCAGCCTTGAGCTTCTCTGGCAGTGGAGCCAATAGAACCGATGCCAGCAAATAGCACCGCAAACAGCAGATAGCCAAGGATATAGTAAAGGAGACCCAGAACTAGCAAGCCAGGGGAGATGGAGAGTCCGCTCAACCCGGGAATGTTTACCCGAGCAACTTCAGCAAATACTTTGAGCGAAACAAACCATATTAGTATTTGCACTAGCC
>CAZHLO010000063.1:0-5567 GCA_964533385.1 uncultured Dehalococcoidales bacterium
TCAACAGGGGGACTCGGTGCCAGTATTCTGGCGCCCAGCGGTAACACGGTAAAACTTACCCCGGTGGCGCTAGCCAAGATGCCTATTTCCGATGGTAGCAGCCTTACCGATTCGGCACTATCTATCCAGTTTGAAGTATTAATCCCCAATGACCCATATGCGGAGAAACAGTGGGCACTGAGCCAGACTCAGATACAGAAGCTGTGGCAGGGCAGTAGGGGCTCGGGGATAGTGGTGGCAGTCCTTGATACTGGCATTGACCCAAACCATGAAGACCTTGTGGGCAAGGTGGTAATTGAAGTTAATCTTACTAATAGCCCTACTTCGGGTGATGTTTACGGACATGGCACTCATGTCGCCGGGATTATCGCCGCTTGCAGCAACAACGGTGTTGGCATTGCTGGTGTCGCGCCGGAGAGCTGGCTAATGAATGTCAAGGTGGCTGGTGACGATGGGGGGTGTTGGGCATCAACAGTAGCCAAGGGTATCCTCTGGGCGGTTGATAAAGGAGCCGATGTCATCAATTTGAGCATTGAGCTTAGAGAACCTTCGCCAGAGTTAGAAGACGCCATAAATTATGCCTGGAGCCAGGGAGTAGTAATCATAGCTGCCGCTGGTAATGAAGGTAGCCAGTCGCCAGTCTACCCTGCTTATTATGAGAATTGCATTGCTGTGGCGGCTACCAGACAGGATAATACCCTGGCGCCGCTATCAAACTATGGTGACTGGGTAGATGTGACTGCCCCCGGGGTCGATATCTACTCCTCCTTGCCCGGTAACAGCTACGGGTATAAGAGTGGCACTTCCTTTGCCACTGCCTATGTCAGCGGACTGGCAGCATTGCTGCTCAATGTGGTGACTGATACCAATGGTGATGGCAAGCTCAACGATGAGGTGCGGGCAGCGATTGAGAATGGCTGTCAACAAGTTAATATTAACACCATTGACTGAGGGCAGTTAGACGCCATCTCAGCCCACATTTTTACATCTCAATCAGAGTATCCACGTTAAGGTAAAGTTAAGAAAAGATATCTTGACATCCCCCTTTTGTCCCATTACTATTTAATTAGTTAATGAGACGAAGGTAAGCTGGATGTCAGCAGCATTGTTCATAACCTTGAATATTCTGGATGCTTATTTAACCAAGATGGCTTTGGTAGTAGGGGCAATAGAGTTTAATCCCATAATGACATCGATTGGCAGCAGTATACTAGTCAAGGGGGCAATGGCTGGGACGCTGGTCTTTATCCTCTACTACTTTAAGAAGGAAAAGGCGTTGTGGCCATTGAACTTGTTGCTGTTTGGTGTCATTTTGTGGAACATAGCCACTTATTGGATAGTAACCTTCGCCCCTTCCCATTATGTCGCGATTGGCGCATAGTTCATAGGCTCTCATTTAGCACTATCACTTAGCTCCTGCCGACTGGTCATGGCGGCAACCGTGTTTAGAAAATCCTTGAGTGAGGCACTTTGCTCTCTTAACCTTTTTAGCTCAACCCCGATGGGACTAATGGAGGTCGGTTCGTCAGCATAAGTCCCGTGAAAGGCAAAATAGGCTTGGTTCAGCTTTCTGATTTGATAGCCCATTGAGACCAGATATTGCTGTTTTTGTTCCATGAATTCCTCAGCCTGCTCAATTTCTCCCCGGGCTAGGTATTCGTCAACCACAATTCTTATCTCTCTCATCTCTTGGTTAAAATCAAACCCTGCCTCCTGTTCTGGCTGGGCACTATTTCCATAGTCTGGATAGTATTTCTGGCAGACAATGGCGCCGATTTCCTTGCTGACCATGCCGGCTAGGGTTTCATTCATGGTGGCAATTTCATAATTTCGGCGTATGCCGATTAAATCCAGTATGTATAGAAATCCTAATGGCTTAAAAGCCAGGTACTGGTGCAGCCATTCCTCAGTGGCAGTGTCAATGGTAAACTGCAGACTGCCGCTGTCGGTGACAAGGGTGGGATATAGTGCCCCGGCACCACCAATCTCCACCACCAGTGAGGAGACACCCAATTCATCGACCTGCTCTTCGATGCTCTCCATTTCCTCCAGGCTAAGGTCCTGTTGTAGGGGAATTTCTCTTATGCTCTCTATCCGGTCTCTGGGTGAAATCACCAGTAGGTAAGGCATCTTCTCCAATTTGAAATTTAGTGGTGGGAAGTTAACCTTTAGCTTTATGTATTCATCCACGGGATTGAAAATACCCTGCTCAGTCAGAACCTCTTTTATCTGGCTGGCTATTATCCTCTCCACTTTGCTGCTCAAAGCCATTCTTTGCTCTTGTAACCTATTTAATTCAGCTTCAAGCGAGGTTAAATCGCCTTGTTGATTTTCAGCGGCAATGGCGGCTATCTCTCGTTCCAGACTTTTTATTTGCTCAACCAAGGAGAAATACTCTATCACCGTATCCGTTGGGTCAGCAATTTTTTCATGGTTACCGGAAAGCCATTGCCCGATTTCGTATGATATAGCCTCAAACTCCCATTTCACAAAATTGAAACGATATGGCTTTACAATGGCGCTGAGGCAGCTATCGAAATCTGTGGCTGGAGAGCAGCTCACACTGAGCAAACAAAGTGCCAGCAGGCTGATGACAATCAGTTTCAGTTTCAACTCAGTTTTGCCTTTACCCGGTTGACTTTTTGAAACAGAACCGGACCAGTCCTTACTATAATAATCCTATCCTGCCCAGATGTTAAGTTTTAGCTCACGCCGTATTGACAAGCTACTCACTTATCATTAGAATAGGTAGTAATACTATATAGTAGGATAACAACATAATCCATGAAAAGGCAATACATCGAACAACTAAAAAAGGGGATTACTGAGATAGCGCTCCTTTATTTAATTAACGAAGTACAAACCTATGGCTACAACATTATTAAGGAGCTGGAGAAAAGGACTACCGGCTATTTCAAACTCAAAGGAGGAACCATCTACCCCGCACTCCAGCGATTAGAAATTAAGGGGCTTGTAAAGAGTCGACGGCAGCAAACTACCAAGCGTCAGTCAAGGAAGTATTACCAGATAACAGAGAAGGGCAAGCAGTTTCTGGCTAATAGGTTAACTGATTGGAGAGACTTTTCCACCGCGGTAAGTATGCTTATGGGAGTAAGCAATACTGGTAAAGCCATATCTCCTGAAGCAGCTTAAAATCTACTTCTACTGAATTATTTTGGAGGTAGCGCCAAAATGAGTAAGGTAGGCATCGTTGCTGACAGTGCGGTTAGCATCCCCAAGGAACTTATAAAGGAATATGGCATTCAGATAGTCCCGCTGGTAGCCATTTTCGGAGATAAGTCCTACCGCGATGTAATAGACCTGAAAACTCCAGACGAAATTTTTCAGTTAGTTAAGAAATCAGATAAGTTTCCCACCACATCAGCCCCTTCACCCTCTGACTATCTTGAGGTCTACCGCCGGTTAAGCCAAAAGGTAGACAGCATTTTCTGTGCCACCATATCAGCCGCCCTCAGTATGTGCTTTAAGTCAGCCACCCTGGCTAAGGAAATGGCTCAAAGTGAACTCCCCGAGGTCAAGATAGAGGTCTTTGACTCCAGAACGACGGTGGGTGCCATGGGGCTCATAACCCTGGCGGCGGCTCAAGCCGCAGCTTCAGGCAAGGATATGGCTCAGGTAATTGAAACCGCCAACAAAGTAAGGGAAAGGGTGAACATGATATTTATATTTGATACTCTTTCCTACCTGGCAAAAAGCGGGCGCATTGGCCGGGCGCAGGCTTTGATGGGCAATATGCTGAATATAAAGCCCATTGTTGAGGTGTCTACCGCCACCGGGCTTGTGGAGCCGGTAGGCAGGGTCAGAACTAAGCCAAAAGCAGTAAAACGTCTATTAGAGGTAGTGGAACAGAGGGTGGGTGTGAAAAAGCCGGTGCATATGATGGTGGAGCACACCCGCTCACTGGATGAGGCAAAAGAGCTAAAGCAGACGGTCAGTGACCGGTTTAATTGTGTTGAACTTCTCTTGTGTGAGTTTAACCCGGTAGCGGCACTGATTACCGGCCCCAAGATGCTGGGGCTAAGCTTTTATAGAGACTGACACCGTTTAGCCTATATCGGCTTCATTCTGGGTGGCATCGAGCAGAAAATATTTTACCTCGCCACCGCAGAATTCCCCCACTAAACTAGCCAACTCCTCGGTTATGGCTTTAGCTTCTCCCTTTGCCACCGGTGGCAGGCAATCTATATTTATCGCCACATTGGCGGTGTCTGGGGTAAGCTTGGTCTGGTCACCCTGTCTCCAGTTCCAGCGCCGGCACATTACCTTAGAATTATCAACATAAATCACCTCGCCCGGTGGTGGGTACTCAACAACCTCCGAACCCAGCGGGGTAAAGGGCTCATCGCCCTTAGCCAGGGTGAGGCGGAGGTCGCCATCAACGGAGTCCAGGTCGTCACCGCCGCTGGGAACCATATGCCTGAGGGAGAAGTAGTTAAACAGGGCTACCAGAGTATTAATATAGGGCAGCTGGTCACCCCGCCGGGCACGCCTCCCCAGTGACTCAATAGAGCAGTAAAACTTATTGGGGTTGGTGCCAAAGTCGGAGTAAGCCTGCCGCCAGCTGGCTATCCGGGGGTGGTTTTTAATCTCAAGTAAAGACTCGTCCTGGGTAGCCTTGGCTTCAGCCTTTCTTAGCAGCTCAACCAGCCGTTGGTTCTCACCGCGGTTATTGACACCCCGGGCAATGACCACGCCCCGAATATAACCAGGGAACTTGGTCAATACTTCTGCTGATACTATGTCCTTCATCTTGCCTCCTATGTCATTCTGGTGGTAGCTCTGGCTAGCTCCCAAGAGTATTCATAGAGGTGTAATCCTTTGCTCAGGGCGATTAGTTCGCCGTCTTTAACCCCTATCTCCCCCGCCATATACTCCTTCAGAAGCTGAATGGCGGCCAGGTTTGACGGGAAGCCAGCCCATAAGTCCCACGACCGGAAATAGGCGATAAACTTTAGCTTATTATCGCGGATTCTGGTATCTATGGCTCTGAGACAGGGGGGGTCATCAAGTTTTATCGATTCAGCGTCACCTACAGCCATAAAAGCCTGGTTGGTATTGTGACCATCTTCCTTATACATCTTAATTACCCTGGGTATCTGCTCCTCCAGGTATTGACCATAGGTGTATTGCTCGCCTTTGCCTTTATGGGCGGTCATAAGGTAGGGAAGGTAGCTTTCCACATATTCCATGGAGGTGGGTGGGGGCACGCCTTGTGGGGTGGTGGGAACGAGGGGTCTTGTTCCCGGGTTCTTGACCTGAACGACAATAAAATCAAGCTCCTTGCGGCGCTGACCGGCGTAGCTCCCACGGTCAATCTGATACTCATATCCCTCAGTCAATGTCTTGCGCAGGCAGAGAAACCACGCCTCGGAAAGGTCTCTGGCTTCAATTACCGAGATATTCACCGTACAAAATATCCTTTTCTAGTCGCTTTTTTTCATCTCTTCCAGCTCTTTATTTACCTCCTTCAGCTCCTCCTCCAGTTCCTCTTTATACTCCTCAAGCATGTGGATGTATTCCTCTCGGCGGGGGAAATGCCCGAGTCT
>CAZHLO010000064.1:0-5545 GCA_964533385.1 uncultured Dehalococcoidales bacterium
AACTAAGATAGTAGTGAGGTTGATAAAGAATCTAAACAATAGTAAAATACAGTTATGAAAAGTCGTGGCTTGAGGCAGGGTAAGGAGAAGAATATGGAAACCGGCACTTGGAAGGTTAAGACCGGGCTGGCTCAAATGCTGAAGGGCGGGGTGATTATGGATGTGGTTACTCCTGAGCATGCTAAGATTGCCGAAGAAGCTGGGGCTTGCGCCGTAATGGCGCTGGAGAGAGTCCCTGCGGATATACGGGCGGCCGGTGGGGTAGCTCGGATGGCTGACCCCACGATTATTGAGGCCATTATGAAAGCCGTCACCATCCCGGTAATGGCTAAGTGCCGTATAGGTCACTTCGTGGAGGCACAGGCTCTTGAGGCTCTCGGCGTGGACTATATAGATGAGTCTGAAGTGCTTACGCCGGCTGATGAAAGCCATCATATCTGGAAGCACGACTTTAAGGTTCCCTTCGTCTGTGGCTGCCGGGATTTGGGTGAGGCATTGCGGCGCATCGGTGAAGGGGCAGCTATGATTAGGACTAAAGGCGAAGCTGGCACCGGTAATATTGTCGAGGCGGTCAGACATATGAGGGCGGTAATGGATGGCATCCGCCGGCTGGTGGATACGCCTCAGGACGAGCTGATGGCAGTGGCTAAGGAGATGGGAGCCCCTTTTGAACTGGTAGCTGAGGTACATAAAAGAGGGAAGCTGCCGGTAGTAAACTTTGCTGCGGGTGGGGTGGCTACGCCAGCTGATGCCGCTCTGATGATGCAACTGGGTGCTGACGGCGTCTTTGTTGGCTCTGGTATATTTAAGTCCAGCGACCCTGAGGTTAGAGCCAAGGCTATTGTTGCGGCGACGACATACTTTCAAGACCCGAAAATCATTGCCGAGGTCTCCAAGAACTTGGGCGAAGCCATGCCCGGATTGGATATAAAGCAAATCCCCACTGAGGAACTGCTGGCACCGAGGGGATGGTAGTATGAGAATTGGCGTCCTTGCTCTGCAAGGAGCCTTTGCTGAACATATAGCTGTATTGCGCTACCTTAAAGTAGAGGCTTTGCCCATCCGCCTGCCCCAGGAACTTATCGGCTTGGATGGGCTAATCATTCCTGGAGGCGAGAGCACTTCTATCAACAGGTTGATGTTAAACTACAACCTGACGAGCGAAATAAGAGACCTGGCTAAAAATGGTTTGCCTATATTCGGCACCTGCGCTGGTATGATACTTCTCGCCAGAGAGATTTCAGACTCGGATGTAGAACCGCTAGGGGTTATGGATATACTAGTCAGGCGCAATGCCTTTGGTCGGCAAAAGGAAAGCTTTGAAACCAAGCTCTTAATACCGGTACTGGGGGCAAAGTCGTTTCCCGGTGTCTTTATTAGGGCCCCTCTAATTGAACAGGCAAATGGCGAGGTAGAAGTACTGGCCAGGTTGGCTGGTGGCACCGCTGTCGCTGCCCGGCAGGGAAAACTGCTGGCCTCGGCTTTTCACCCTGAGCTGACCAGCGACCTGAGATTTCACCAGTATTTTTTGGATATTGTGACTGGACGTCAGTGAGTTAAATTAAGGAGATATTTTGCAGAAGATAATCACCGACGATCTGGATGCACTGGTTAACATCCTGCCACCACACATTCGCCAGCCGCTACGCCAGCAGAAGGACAGCAGTGAGCTTTTAGAAGTAATCCTTGACCTGGGTCGCCCTCCAGAAGCCCGCTTTCCCCGGCGGGAAGTGGTTCTCAACCCCAAGGAAGTTGAAGAAGAAGACATTGATTATGTGGGTTCCCGGGTCAGTAGCTTTGGCGATGATAACCGTGCCGGAATTGAGCGCACCCTGCACCGCATCTCAGCCATTCGTAACCGTAAGGGGCGTATTGTTGGGCTGACCTGCCGTGTGGGCAGAGCTGTCTTTGGCACGATAAAGGTTATTGAAGACCTCATCCAATCAGGCAAAAGTGTCCTGCTTTTAGGTCGCCCCGGGGTGGGCAAAACAACCATGCTGCGCGAGGTGGCCAGGGTGCTGGCCGATGACATTGATAAGCGGGTCATCATCGTGGATACCTCAAATGAGATTGCTGGCGATGGCGATATTCCCCACCCCGCCATAGGGCACGCCCGGCGGATGCAGGTAAAAACCCCTACCATGCAGCATTCGGTAATGATTGAAGCCGTAGAGAATCATATGCCTGAGGTAATTGTCATTGATGAGATTGGTACCGAGCTTGAGGCTCAGGCCGCCCGAACTATCGCTGAGCGTGGAGTTCAACTAGTAGGAACTGCCCACGGCAACACCCTGGAAAATTTGATGATGAACCCTACTCTGTCCGACCTCATCGGCGGTATCCAGACGGTAACCTTGGGTGATGAAGAGGCAAAGCGTCGGGGCACGCAGAAATCCATATTGGAGCGAAAGTCACCGCCTACCTTTGATATTGTTGTTGAAATCCAGGACCGGGACAAGGTAGCCATTCATCCTGATGTTGGCGAAGCGGTTGATGCCATGCTGCGGGGTCAGGTAGTAGCCACTGAGGTTCGCTGGCTTGATGAGGCAGGGAAGGTCAGGATAGAAAAGCAGGCGCCAGTTACTACCATTAAGAAAACAATCGAGAGAAAACAGTCGGTCAAGGAAGGTAAGCCACCCCGGCTTTATCTTTTCGGCGTAAATCGGGGGAGAATAGAACAAATGGCAAAAGAGTGGCAATTAAACCTAGATATAGTCAGTAGCTTAAATGATGCCAGCCTGTTTGTAACCTCAAAAAGTCATTATCGCCGCAAGCCACAGAAGGTCAAAGATGCCGAAGCGGCTAACCTGCCCATCTATGTCCTCAAGAGCAACACACCAGCCCAAATCAGGCAGCTACTAGACACTATCTCCCCCACGGCTGGCACTGAGAAGGCGGACCGGTTTAAAGTTGCCCTCGGTGAGGCAGAGGAAGCTGTGGAGCAGGTAGAGAGCGGGCGGGAGGCAGTGGAACTCAGCCCGCAGAGCGCCTATATTCGGCGATTACAGCACCTTATAGCCGAGCGAAACAACCTTTCCTCAAAAAGCTTGGGCAAAGACCCCAATAGAAGGGTAAGGATTTTTAAAGGGTGAGGGTTAATGAATGTCCCTATTTATCACCTTTGAAGGGGGGGAGGGGAGTGGTAAGAGTATCCAGGTTAAAGAGCTGTACCGAAGACTATTGCAGCTAGCTGTCCCCGTCCTGCTGACCCACGAGCCTGGTGGTACTCCTTTTGGTAAGAGGCTCGGGCGCTGGTTAAAGTGGAGTCAAGACACAAAGATATCGCCACTTGTTGAACTGATGCTTTTTAATGCCTCCCGTGCCCAATTGGTAGCCGAAGTAATCCAGCCTAATCTGAAAAGCGGGAAGGTGGTTATCAGCGACCGCTATGCTGACTCTACTACCGCCTATCAGGGCTACGGGCGGGGGCTAAATTTAGAAATGGTGAGGGTGACTAATAGCGCTGCTACTCAGGGGTTAATGCCTAATCTGACCATCCTGCTGGATATATCAGCTGAAGATGGGCTTGCCCGCAAGAGAGCGAAAAGGCAAGACCGCTTTGAGCAAGAGAATATCGCTTTTCATCAGAGGGTGAGGGAGGGATATCTCAAAATGGCTGCTGAGGACCCGGAGCGATGGTTAGTGGTAGACGCCAGCCAGCCCAAATGGAAAATAGCCGACATTATCTGGCAGAGGGTAAGCCAATTGCTTTCAAGGGGCTGAAGGGAAACCAAAATAATACTAAAAATTGGAGAGAAACAATTCGTATCTGAGTAGCTTTGAGAATTGTTTTTCGTGTTATGTTAATTGGGAGAGGACGAGTTAAAATGCCGCAAAAGCGGGTGGCAGTGGCTATGAGTGGCGGGGTGGATTCATCGGTGGCGGCGGCTCTGCTGAAACGGGCGGGCTATAATGTCTTTGGCATTCATATGCAGCTATGGCCAGGCTCTGAGCTGGCGCCGGTCATATCAGATTTAGAACGCACCTGCCAGCTCCTGGATATACCCCTCTACCAGCTTGACCTTGAGAGGGAATTTCAACGTCTGGTCATTGATTACTTCTGCCGGGAGTATGGTCTGGGACGAACACCTAATCCGTGTATCGCCTGCAACCAGCAGGTGAAATTTGGTCGGCTTCTGGAAAGGGCACTGGAGATGGGGGCAGAATATCTAGCTACCGGTCATTACGCCAGAGTGGAGCACTCGCCAAACGGTTACCGCCTGCTGAAAGCAGTTGATATAACCAAAGACCAGTCCTATTTCCTTTATACTTTGAGGCAGGGGCAGCTCCAACATCTGCTACTGCCTCTGGGAGAACTGAGCAAAAATAGGGTCAGAAGAATGGCGGCTGAGCTTGGCTTGCCCACCAGTAGCCGGCATGATAGCCAGGACGTCTGCTTTATCCCTGATAACGACTATCGGTCGTTTATCGCTGAGCATATCTCTCTTAAACCGGGGGACATAGTTGACATAACGGGCAAAGTCCTGGGCAAACATGGTGGTTTAGCCCGCTACACGGTGGGGCAGAGGCAGGGTTTAAAACCTGCCTCAAATGAGCAGCTATATGTGCTCAAACTGGATGCCGCCAATAACAGATTGGTGGTGGGCAGCAAAGACCAAGCTTTACATAATGCCCTCATTGCCTGTAACTTGAGCTGGGTATCAGGGAAGGCTCCCGCTGAGCCTGTAAAAATAATGGCTAAGGTCCGCTATAAAGCACCTGAGGTAGCCGCTGAACTTTATCCCAGGGATGGTCTGACTGAGGTTCGTTTCCTTGAGCCTCAGTGGGCGGTTGCCCCGGGGCAATCGGTAGTTTTCTACCAAGGCGAGGCTGTCTTGGGTGGGGGAGTAATAGATGCCGTCCTTCATTGAAGAGGAATTGCTGGCGGCAGAGGGTTACCAGCTTATTGCTGGCGTTGATGAGGCTGGTCGTGGTGCTCTGGCTGGTCCGGTGGTAGCCGCCGCCGTCATTCTGCCCCGTCAGGTAAGTGCCTCCTGGCTGGCTGAGGTGAAAGATAGCAAGCAGTTAACCCCAGCTAGGCGCCAGCTTTTGTTTCACCGCATCCACGAGATAGCTATCTCCATAGGCATTGGTCTGGTTCCCCACCAACTGATAGATGCTCATGGTATAATCAAAGCCACCCGCCTGGCGATGAAACAGGCGATAGAGCAGCTTTCACCACTCCCCCAGACCCTGCTTATCGACTATATGCGCCTTCCCGAGGTTGGGTTACCACAAAAGGGAATAATTAAGGGCGATAATTTATGCTTCTCCATAGCCTGAGCCTCTATTATTGCCAAGGTAGCCCGGGACCAGGTAATGGTGGAGTTTGATAGAGTCTATCCCGGCTATGGGCTGGCGCAGCATAAGGGCTATGGCACCAGGCAGCACTTTGAATGTTTAGTCAGGCTTGGGCCTTGCCCGATACATCGCCAGTCATTTAGACCAGTCAGGGACATCATGCTATACGGGCGTTTGTCTCAGGAATAGGACAACAGATATATGTGAGGAGTTAGCCTAGTTTTTAGAGGCGAAGACTATGAGG
>CAZHLO010000065.1:0-4172 GCA_964533385.1 uncultured Dehalococcoidales bacterium
TAAGGGGTCCCCGCGAAATCAAAGATTTCGTGGGGTAAGATTAAGGGGGTGAGGTTAATAAAACTCAAAGAGGGGGATGGGGTGGATAAACAAATAAAGATAGCGCTGCCTAAGGGTCGCCTTTTAGCCCAGACATCTGCCCTGCTTAAAAGAGCCGGCTGGGGACTTGCTGGCTACCAGGAGAGGGCACGCTCCTACCGGATTAAATCGGGAAGCTTCCGCAACCTCTCAGCCAGGGTCTTCCACGAGAGGGATATCCCTATTCAGGTAGCCATCGGCAACTACGACCTGGGCATCTGCGGTTCAGACTGGATTGAAGAGCTTCTGGCTAAATACCCCAGCAGTGCCTTATTGAAGGTGAGAAATCTGAAATATGGAGATGGCATCCTGTATGTAGCTGCCAGCCCCTCCAAGGGAACATCCACAGTGGAAGAAGTGCAAGCCAAGCCGGGCATTATACGCATTGCCAGCGAGTATCCCAACCTGGCTGAGTCCTTTGCCCTGAATCTCCGCCTGAGGCGGTTTAGCATCTTTCCCCTGTGGGGAGCAGCCGAGGTCTACCCACCGGAAAGTGCTGACCTGGCACTGGTCTGTGCCACCACCGACGAGCTCCCCCTTTACGGGCTGGTGCCGATAAGCCAAGTCCTCAGTGTCAGCGCCTTTTTAATCGCCAACAGGGATAGCTGGAAAGCCAAAGACGTGGGGAAGGTGGTGTCCTCTGTCGAAGATGTACTTATACCGGAGTCCGCAAGACGAAGGCTGGGGGAAAAGAAACGCCTCCTCGCACCAGAAATTAAATTCCCTTCTGAAGAAGCCGCCAAAGATATAGTTCGGTTAGCCCTGCCCGATGGGCATCAGCAATCGCCTACCCTTCAACTGTTATCTAAAGCTGGCATTCGTCTTGACGACTATCCTTCAGCAGTGGGAAATCGTAGGCCAACTGCCGACCTCCCCGGTGTCACTATTAAGGTAATCAGACCTCAGGATATGCCATTGCAGGTAGCCAATGGCAATTTCGACCTGGCGATTACCGGCAGAGACTGGTTACGCGAGCATCTTTATCAGTTCCCCTCCAGTCCGGTGAAGGAGCTCATTGACCTGAAATCGGGCAAGGTTAAAATCGTGGCCGTGGTGAGCAAGGACTTATCCGTCGCCGATGTCCACGGCTTGAGAGAGCTTACCGCCGAGCGAGCGCTACCACTCAGGGTAGCCTCGGAGTATGTAAATATTGCCGATAAGTATGCCCGTGATAGTCACCTCAGCCGGTACCGGGTGATTCCTACCTGGGGAGCCAGTGAAGCCTTCCTGCCCGAAGACGCTGACCTATTGATTGAGAATACCCAGACCGGGCGGACAATAGCCCGGCATAACCTCAAGATTATTGATACCCTTTTTGAGTCAACAGCCTGCCTCATCGGCAGTACCAAGCGGGTTTCAAGTTCGGTCAAGCGGGAAAGGATAAAGTCTATAATTGAAACCCTGCAAAATGCAGTGGAGGAAGTCTAAATTGAAAATTATTGAAGGTTTCGAGCCAGCAAAAGTAGCACTGTCCCGGCGCATCTCAGCCGAGTTTTACCACACTGACCTGGAGCCGAAGGTTAAGCAGATTATTGACGAGGTGCGCCGCAGAGGCGATGCTGCCCTCTTTGACTATACCAGGAAACTTGATGGCGCAAAGCTCACCTCATTAGAAGTGAGCAAAAAGCAGATAAAAAGCGCCTACCAGCAGGTGGATAAGGAGCTAATATCAGCCCTCAAACTGGCGGCAAAGCGGATACGCTCCTACCACCAGAAACAAAAACGCAGTATCTGGAGCATGGCCACTAAAAAAGGCTTTGGTCAGCTAATACGCCCGCTGGAGCGCATCGGCGCTTATGCCCCCGGTGGCACCGCCTGCTATCCCTCAACGGTGCTGATGACGGCTATCCCGGCTAGGGTGGCTGGGGTCAAGGAGGTTATGCTGGTTACTCCACCCAAAGCCAACGGGAAGGTTCCAGCGCCGACATTAATCGCCGCTGACATCGCTCAGGTTGACCGTATTTTCTCAGTTGGTGGTGCCCAGGCAATTGCTGCCCTTGCCTTTGGCACTAAGTCTATCCCCAGGGTGGACAAGGTTTGCGGTCCGGGCAATATCTTTGTCGTTCTGGCTAAAAAGCTGGTATACGGAATAGTCGGCATTGACGGGTTGGCCGGTCCAAGCGAGGTATTAATTATCGCCGATGAAACCGCCAACCCCGGCTATTGTGCCGCCGACCTTTTAGCCCAGGCGGAGCACGACCCCTTAGCCTCAGCCATCTTACTCACCACCTCCAGACGATTGGCTGATGAGGTCGCTCAAGAAGTAAAGAAGCAGTTAAAGGGCTTGGAGCGTCACACCATAGCTAATGAATCACTGCAAAAGCGCGGGCTGATAGCGGTAGTCGCCGATATCAGTGAGGCTATTGAACTTGCCAACCTCTATGCCCCGGAGCACCTCTGCCTGATGGCAAAGGGGGCTGACGCCTATATTGACCAGCTAGCCAACGCCGGATGTATCTTCATCGGCGACAACTCAACGGTAGTTCTGGGCGATTATGTCTTCGGACCGAGCCATGTTTTACCCACTGGCGCTACTGCCCGCTTCAGCTCGCCGCTCAATATACTCGATTTTACCAAGTTTATAAGCCTGGTCGATGTGGATAAGGCCAGTCTAAAGCAACTGGGTCGAGCGGCGTCAATCATTGCCAGAGCCGAGGGCTTTAATGCTCACGCCCGGGCAGTGGAAAAGCGGCTGAAGTAAAATATTGACAAATCATACTTGCTTATGATAAAGTCAAGCCAAATGTTAACTGATACTGCCTTCTACAGCTATTATTATGCCTTCATATTTACCGGGCGCACCAGGTGCGCTTGGGGGGTAGTATATTGAAAGTCTAAATAATCAACCGGTAACAGATTAAAAAAGTTTAAATAACCCTCCAAGTGGAGGGAATTTTATTTATCAGGGACATAGAAGGGGGACAAGGAAAATGCCTAAAGAAGAAATAACTAAATTCATACGGCCGGACCTGGCTGCTTTTGGCGGCTATGTTGCCAGTAAGTCGCCGGAGACCCTGGCGGAAAAGGTTAAAGTCCCAATAGATGGCATCATCAAGCTGGATGCCAACGAGAACCCTTACGGCTGCTCTCCAAGAGTAAAGCAGGCTCTGAGCACCTATCCCCACTTCAATATTTACCCCGATGCCAATCAGACCGAGCTCAGGAAACTATTACAGGGCTATACTGGCGTTAGCGCTGAGCATATTATCGCCGGTAGCGGCAGTGACCAGCTTATAGACCTTATTATACGCCTGTTTACTGGTCCTGGGGATGAGGTGATTAATTGCGTCCCCACCTTTGATATCTTCCGTTTCAGCACCACGCTGTGCAATGGCAAGCTGGTCGAGGTGCCAAGAGATGAAAACTACCATATCGATGTAGCTGCCATAAAGAAAGCGATAACCAAAAAGACTAAAATGATACTCCTGGCTAACCCCAATAACCCCACCGGAACCCCCATCCCCAAACGGCATATACTGGAACTGGTAGATACCGGGGTGCCGGTGCTGGCTGATGAAGCCTATGTTGAATTCAGTGGTGAAACCGTTACCCCATTAGTTCCCCAGTATAAGAATTTGCTGGTGCTAAGAACATTCAGCAAATGGGCTGGGCTGGCGGGCTTAAGAGTTGGCTACGGTATTCTCCCCCCACAGATTGTTGGCTATCTGCTGAGAATCAAGCTGCCCTATAATGTAAATGTCGCCGCCCTGGTCGCGGTGCGAGAGTCGCTAAAAGACATTGATTACCTGCGTGATAGGGTAAAAGCTATAGTCGCCGAAAGGGAAAGGCTCTTTGGTGAGCTGAGCAAGCTGGGGTGGTTGGAACTTTTCCCATCTCAAGCTAACTTTATTTTCTGCCACGTCCACAAGGGCAAAGCCAGCAAAATCCAGCAAGAGCTGGAGAAGAGGGGTATATTAATCCGTTACTTTGACCTTCCGATGCTGCAGAACTCCCTTCGCATTAGCGTGGGCAAACCAGAGCACACTGATGCCTTGATCAAGGCGCTAAAAGAGGTTGTTTCATAACCCTAACCCCCTTTATCCCCCTTCCCCCTGTCTCTTATACACATCTGACGCTGCCGACGAATAGAGAGG
>CAZHLO010000065.1:4182-5498 GCA_964533385.1 uncultured Dehalococcoidales bacterium
AAGGGAAGGGGGGAGTGATTTTAAGAGGGGGGCTTCGCCCCCCTCTTTTTTATTCCCTCCCCCTCTCCTTGAAAAGGAGAGGGGGACTAAGGGGGTGATGATGTTAACTAATTTAACAATTAGACTCAGAAATTATTGACAAATCTAGAATATTTGTTATAATAGCTAACAAATATATTACAAAAACCTGTTGACAACTGAGTAAAAAGTGTTATAATACTTAACAGGAGGCTGTAAATGGACTTGGTTGCGACACTAAAAGAAATCCAAAAGAACAACGGCTATACTGACCAGAAGATGGCAGAGAAGATAGGGTGTAGCCGGTCATATTACAATCAAATACTTGCGGGGAAGGTAATTATGGGTCCCCTCCTCCGTCTTAAAGTAATTCAGGCTTTCCCTCTAATGGCTATTAGATTATCCACTATCAAACGAAAAACAAGGGAAACGGACATTAGCCTGGAGCTTAATCTTGACGGTAGTGGCAAATACGAGATAAATACTGGCATTATGATGTTTGACCATCTCCTGTCACAGGTAGTTCAACATGGAAGGTTTGACCTGAAGATTTCAGCCAGCGGAAATGACCAGCACCACCTGATTGAGGATGTCGCCATCTGCTTGGGCAAAGCCTTCGGTGAGGCACTGGGGGAAAAGCGCAGCATCATCAGAATGGGCGATGCTTCGGTGCCCATGGATGATGCCCTGGCTATGGTGGCCGTGGACATCAGCGGGCGGGGATATACGGTGCTGGAGCTACCCTTCAGTGAGAATGACATGGCAGGATTTCCCACCGACCTCATCCGCCATTTCCTCGAGTCCTTTGCTTCTGAAGCGAAACTCAATCTCCATGCCAGAGTAGTCTCCGGCGTCAACGACCATCACAAAGCGGAAGCCCTGTTCAAAGCCCTGGGCAGAGCCTTGGATACTGCCACCAGAATTGACCAGCGGCTTTCCGGCGAGCTGCCCAGTACCAAGGGCTTATTTGAAGATTAGCCAAGCAAATCAGATGGGGAAATTGGTGCTCTCCCAGAACCCGTCCCAGTCCTCCTTGGCTACGCCAAGATTGGAAAGGATTTTAGATGGGATAGGATAAGAAACAGCGTTTTCCCTCTCTACCTTTTTAACATGGCGAGCCAGCACAAAAGTCATGGTCTTCAGATGCTCATAGCTCATCCGAATCCTGGCTACCGTTTCCGCCACCTTACCTGGAGCTGGTTCAGCCGGGCTCTTGGCTAAGCTAATTACTACACCATAAGGTCCTCCGGCGAGCATAAACTGGTCTGAATAGTATTCAGGTATCTCTTTCTCTTCAG
>CAZHLO010000066.1:0-5365 GCA_964533385.1 uncultured Dehalococcoidales bacterium
GCTGATGCCCTTTCTCACATTTTCCCGTATTCTATCAAAGACGACAATCGTGTTATCAATACTGACGCCAATGACCGCCAGGATACCGGTAATAAACATAAGGTCGATTTCCCAGCCAGCCAGGACACCGAGAAGTGAGAAAACCCCGGTTGTTATTAATACATCGTGTACCAGAGCTACGGTAAAGGTGGTGCCGTAGCGGAAGGACTTTGGCACCCGACGAAAGGCAAAGATAATATAAAGGAGCATAACAAAAGTAGCCGCAACTAGAGCAATAATGGTTGTCCTTGATGTCTGCCTGGCTATTATCGGGTCTATAGTCTGAAAACTCTTCTCGGTAAGGGTGCCAAACTTATCAGCCAGCCCGGCTTCCAGCTGATTTTTTGCCTCATCAGTTAAATACACGGTGCGGATAAGGAAATCGCCCTCACCGGTGGTTTGAACAATGGAATTGCCATAGCCTAAGTTAGCCAGTTCCTCTTCTAATGCCTCGGGGTCTACTTCTTGGCTGAAACTTATCGTTGTTGACGAGCCGCTGCTGAATTCAAGCCCGGATTTAAGCCCAAATACCGCGAGAAAGATAATACTGAGCAGGATAGCTACCCCGGAGATGAGGAAAAACCAGTATCTTTTGCTTATAATATCAATCATTTCTTTCCACCTACGTATGGGCTAAATAGTGAAGTCTTGTTGGCCAGACCAGTCCCGACGAACAGGCGCAATAATGCCCGCGTAACAGTAACGGCCGTAAACATACTTACTAATGCGCCAATAAGTAAGGTTAAGCCAAATCCCTTTACTGGTGCCCCGGAGGCAATTTGCCCGCCGATTATAATCAGAATTATGCAGACGATAAAGGTAGTTACGTTGCTATCCCAGATAGCTGACCAGGCACGACTAAAGCCAGCCTCAATGGCTGACCCCAATGACCGCCCTCCCCTTAACTCTTCCTTCATCCGCTCGAAGATGAGAATATTGGCATCTACCGCAATACCTATGGAGACGACGAAACCGCCGATTCCAGCCAGGGTGAGGGTGACCGGTATCAGCTTAAATATCGTCATGTTAAGCGCTCCATAAAAGATTAGCGCCAAGCTGGCGAGGAATCCGGGTATACGATAGTATACAATCATAAACAGCATAACCAGTGTTATGCCAATTAGCCCCGCCTTAAGGCTCAGGCTAACAAAATCAGCGCCGGCTACCGGAGATACGTCTTGCTCATAGACAAGCTCAAGCGGCACAGGAAGACGCCCGGCATTTAATTGTTTGGACAAAGATTGGGCTTCATTCAGGCTCAGACCCTCAATCTGCCCACTGGTTGTAATCACCGCCCTGACGGTAGGGGCAATTGGGCGACCATCTTCTCCCAGTAACGGCTCATTACCCTCAAAGATGCCTAAAGGCTTATCTATGAGCCGGGTGGTTATGGCTTCGGATAGCTTGCTCCCCTCGTCATTCCACTCAAAAATCAATAATATATTGCCCAGATTGTCCCGAGTTACATAGGTATTCTCTTTAAAGTAACTGCTGGTGAGCTCTTTTTCCACACCGTCAATTACCGCCGTGGCTGGCTTCCACTCGCCCAGTGCATCAGTCCACTTGGCGGTTTCGCCTTCCCCAATCAGTTCGCCAAACTCGAGTAGTGCGGTGGCTCCGATACGCCTCTTTTCCACATCAGTGACACTGGCGCCGGGTAGCTCGACTACTATCTGGTCTGCCCCCATCCTCTCAATGACCGGTTCGGTTACCCCCAGAGGGTTAATCCGGTTCTGAATAACCGCGATTACCCCTTCAATGACTGACGACTCCTGTCCGGCTTCCACACCAGTCATGTCAGCCCTGTAGACCATATGAAGGCCACCCTTCAAATCCAGACCCAGGTGTATTCCCTGCCGGCCAAACCTCTCTCCCTCAATGGGCAAGAGTACCCACAGACAAAAGGCAAAAAGGGCTAGTATCATCCAAAGAATAAGCGTATTTCTTTTAGCCATATCTATTCACTGCCTCGGTGGCTAATCTTTCCCGGAGATAGGCCAGAGCCTCCTCTCTGGTAGCTATTTCACCCGAGGCTTGTGCCTCGCGCACTGCCTCCAGGAGTTGCCCAATCTTTGGTCCCGGGTTCAAGCCAAAGATATTAATTATATCATGCCCATCAACCAGTTTCTGCGGAACAACTAGCCTCTGCTGCTCCAAATGCTGGGCTAATATATACTCCACCATCTGAGCGTTCCTCTGCCACCCCGCCAGGTTTAGCTGTGGTCCTCTGGTGGCTAAATGGTCAGCCAGGCTCAAAAAAAGGGTATCAATGCCGGCATCCTCGGTATCGCGAAAGTAATGGTAAATAGCCCGATGGGTGGGGAGTTCTCCCTGACTCATCTGCCCCGGCCTGAGGTGCTCCCTGACCATAACCTCCACCAGTTTAACCTCCTTGCTGCTAAATCTCAACCTTTCCAGGATACTAGCTGCTACCGCCGCCCCCAGCTTGGTATGCCCTAAGAAGTGCGTCCGACCGTCTTCACCAGTGGCTTTGGTCTGGGGTTTAGCAATATCATGAAGCAGCGCCGCTAACTTGAGTAGTGACCTCCGGGTGCTACCACTGCTGACCTCCTGGGCAAAATGCTGAGCCAGCACCTCTGACCACGGGGCAATAGCCAGCACCTCATCACTGGCATATTCCCAGCCTCCCTGGTGGAGCAGAAAGTCAACGGCAATCACCGTCTGAATTGAATGGTCAAAGACATCCCAGAAGTGCTCCTTGGGCTGCTCCACCCCCTTTGCCCCAGCCAGCTCAGGGATGATAGCGATGACCAGCCCCAGCTCATCCAGGTAGAGGATAAATTGCTCGGACTTGGGGACAGCCAGCAGCCGAAGTAGCTCCTCCCTCAGCCGCTCACCGGCGACATCAGCTATAAGATGACAATTGCGCTGGATTAAAACCTCGGTCTGGCTATCAAGGCTGAAACCAAGTTCAGCCGCCAGGCGCACCGCCCGTAACAGGCGGGCGGCGTCCGACTTAAAAGCGGTCTCAGAGACAGCCCGAATCACCCCCTGCTTTAGGTCAGCCCAACCATGGAACGGGTCTAGGAGATGAACATCGGTATAATCCTTGACTAGCTCCCCAAGGTCAACGGCTATAGCGTCTATAGTGAAATCGCGCCGTGCCAGGTCCTGCTCAATGCTGCCCTGAAATGAGGAGAAGTCAAGCTGCCAGCGACCTCCAGACGGCGCTTTTTTATCAACCACCACTACCCGGCAAACTTTGTTCACCTTATCCAGCAGGACAAACTTACCGCCAAGAGCATTGGCTATCTTGGGAGCTATCTCCACGGCATCGGCGGCTAGGGCAATATCAATGTCAGCTGTGTCTCTCCGCAGCAAAGCGTCACGGACAAAGCCACCGACAAGATATGCCTTTATATCCTGCTTGGTGAGGAAATTGCTTACGACAGCTAGTATTGATGAGGCTCTAGGCTCAATAAATAGCTTCATTCTCCTCTTATAATACTCTAAAGCTACACTATAGTCTATTTCTGATCTTCATTCAAGCTTAGGCAACCTCACCCCCTTTATCCCCCTCTCCTTGACAAGGAGAGGGGGAGGAACAAAAAAGAAGGGGGCTTTGCCCCCTTCTTAAGACTACTTCCCCCTTCCCCGGCGTGGTTATCGGCTTTCTTCAGCCATGCTCTTGGCAATGCTCTTTAAGATGCTGAGAATCCCAATAACGGCGCGCTGCACATCAACCGGCTCCTGGGCTAACATCCTGGCCACATAGGGGTCCAATTCTCCACCGCCATAGTGAGGACGACTCTCAGCTATGCCTGAGGGAGTGGGAGACAGGTAGCCGGCTAGAGTAAATAACTCGCTCTCCTCAAAGCCTAAAGGTTCGGCAATTCTTCGCAGGATGGAACCTGAAGGGTAACGCTCTCCCCTCTCAATGCGGCCAAGGTGTGATGCGGATACGCCTGACAGAGCACTAAGCTGGCTCAGTGTTAGCCGCATTGTAATTCTTCCCTGTCTGATTATTTCACCTAAGTTGCTGCTTCTATCTCGCTCCACAATAGTTAAATTATAATTCGCCAAATGGCAATTGTCAATACCTATTAGGGGGAAAGTTAACTAATTTAAGATAAACTTGAATAAATAGCACTTGACAAAAGGCAAGTTTAGAGCTATAATATTGCCTACTGGCATATGAGTGGGAATCATGTTGCTGAAGACAAGGGTCTTTGACCTATACCCCAGGAGCTATAGGAACTTGTCTGAGCTAGCCGAGGCTATGGAAATATCGGTAAGCCAGGTTTACCGCGTGCTTGAAGGCAAACGGAATATCAATCGGAAATTCATTATCGGGGCAATGAAAGCCTTTCCTGGCTATAAATTCGATGACCTTTTCTATTTTGAAATTGAGGTGCCAGTTGGCAAAACTTCCCCCACCACTGTAGCCGGGAGTCGTCACCACTCTTAGAGCTGAACTGTCTCAGGTTCAGTTTTGTATAGCTTGTCCGGACTTTCCAGGTGGTCTATATAGAGCACCCCATTTAAATGGTCTATCTCATGCTCCAGTGCTTGAGCCAGGAGTTCGTTGCCCTTGATTCGTATTTCCTTCCCCTTCGGGTCTCGCCCCTTAGCGGTAACTTTTTCGGCGCGCTTAACCTCTCCCCAATAACCAGGGACGCTCAGGCAGCCCTCGGTTACGGAGCGTTCGCCCGTCCGCCGCACTATCTCGGGGTTAATCAGGACGATATCCTCTTCCTCTGGTAGGCCAATAACAATCACCCGCAACAAAGTGCCCACCTGTGGAGCCGCCAGTCCCGCCCGCCCGGGAACAGCGTGCAATGTCTCAATCATATTCTTTATTAGCCTCTTGATTGAGCCATCAATAGCCTTGACCCGCTTTGACTTCTGCCTCAATACCGGGTCAGGGAGAATACGAATGGGAAGAACCGCCATACAGCCATAGTTTACTAAACCAGACCTAGTGGGTCAATGTCCACCGTCCAGCCTTGAGGGAAAGGTATTGATGAGAGGAAAGCAGAAAGTTCAGAGCCGCGCAGTATGAGCTGCCAGCGGAACCTGCCCCGCAAGCGGTGAATAAAGGCTGGGGCTGGCCCAATGAGCTCAATGCCTATCCCTTGTGATTCTATTTCCTGGCTTAAGACCCGCCTCATTCTTTCTGCCTCCCGCTGGCAGAGGGCATTGTTAGTGTGGCTATAGGTAAGGCAGGCCAGCCGGGTGAAAGGCGGGTTACGGAGTTGGCGCCGATAGTCAATCTCCCGTTTATAGAATGAGGCGTAGTCGTGTTCGGCGGCTGCCTGGATGGCATAGTGCTCAGGGGCATAGGTCTGAATAATAACCCTTCCCC
>CAZHLO010000067.1:0-5355 GCA_964533385.1 uncultured Dehalococcoidales bacterium
GACTTTGAGGAGGTGGGAGGTAAGATTCATGTCTTCCACGTAGAGGCTAACGAGATGCCGCGGGGATTAGTGAATTCGCCAGAGAAATTGAGGCGGAGACCAGCCACATTGGAGGACGTCTTCTTCCGGCTTACGGGGAGGTCTTTAATCGAATGAGACCCTTTTCCTGGCGTTTTATTAGAGTATGGCAGCGCAACCGGGATGTCTTCTTCAGGCTATGGCACTCAGAAGCCCCTGGTTCTATAGCGGAACCGATTATTATCCTGCTGGCTATGGGCTTGGGGCTCGGGGCATATGTCGGCCTGGTTGATGGGCAGAAGTATGTTGAATTTATCGCCCCGGGTATTATCGCCAGCTATGCTATGTTCAGTGCCAGCTTTGAGTGCACTTACGGGAGTTTCGTCCGCATGGAGTACCAAAAAACCTATGACGCCATCATTGCCACTCCGCTGAGCGTGGAAGACGTCATCGCTGGTGAAATCTTCTGGGGGGCGACACGCTCACTCATAACAGGCACCCTCATCCTCGTTATTGCCGCCGCTTTCCAACTGGTTCATTCACCCTGGGCATCGGTCATACCGGTACTTGCCTTCTTGGAAGGCCTAATGTTTGCTTCCATTGCCATACTCTTTACCTCCTTTGTCCCCTCCATTTACAGCTTTAATTACTATTTCACCCTATTTATCACTCCGATGTTCTTTTTCAGCGGAGTGTTCTTTCCCCTCTCCTCCTTTCCTGAAATAGTGCAGACTTTGAGCTGGATAGCGCCGTTAACACCGGTGGTTCATCTTACCCGGGCGCTAATTAGTGGGGAATTTCACCTTGGCCTTCTCTGGGCGCTGGGTCTTATAATTGTGCTAGCTGCTCTGTTTTTCTCCATAGCGCTGGTTACAATGAGGCGTAGATTAACCGTATAATGGGGAGAATAAATGACCCTACCTAAGTTCATGTTAGAGCTACAAGATAGAGAGAATCGAGATAGATGTCTGCAGGCTATCAGGACACGCTATATACTGACATTAGCCGTCTGGACTTTTGTCGCAGCTACCTACCTCACTTCTGGAACGACCTTTTACCTGATGCCCATCCATATAGTGGTCGGAGCAGTATTTTTAATTAATACCGTTAGCTATTACCTGACGAGAAGATGGCAATTCCCTCTTAGCGTAGCTTTTGCCTCAACCATTGTTGACGTCATTGCTATCACCGTTCTTGTCTACTATAGCGGCGGCTTCAATAGTATGTTCTTCTCCCTCTACTTAGTCCAGATACTTGGTGTAAGCCTGTTTTTAAACCTACAGTTTAGTGCCCTTATGATTGCCTGGACAGTGATACTGGTTGGTGCTATGAGGGCATTAGAATTAGCCATGGTAATTACCGTCTCATCCCAGTTTATCCCAACCTCCCATTCTGAATTCACCGACACCGTCATCTGGCTTGTGTTCCAAGGAATGACACTCTGTTTAGTAGCCTTTCTCGGCGGAAGTCTTTCCAGTAAACTGAAGTTCCGAGAAAGAGAACTGGAACGGAAAAAAGAATTGGAGAAGCTATATAAAGCGCTCCAGAAAACAAGCGAAAGTAAGACGCGCCTTCTGGTTAACGTTTCTCATAATCTCCGTACTCCCCTGACCTCAATCGTAGGCTTCAGCGAGTTATTACTGGCTAAGGGTGAAGAAAGACAGCAACGGAAACAATTTGCTGAGATAATACATAGTGAGTCTCAACACTTGACACGCCTGGTGAATGATGTCCTTTACCTATCGAATCTGGAAACAGAGGAAGTAGAATGGCATATGGCTGAGATGGACATATCAAAACTGGTTACCGAAGCGGTGGATACCATGCAAGACTCGGCGCTCCAAAAGGGACTGACGCTGACAGTTGACCGGGGTGCTACCCCCCGACTTGTTTACGGGGACTTTGACCGCCTGAAGGATGTGGTGACCAGACTTATAGATAATGCCATTAAATTCACTATAAAGGGAGCTATCAAGGTCGGTATTACTGGTGAAGGGGATAGCGCCGGCGTTTATATTGCCGATACTGGGATAGGCATTCCCCCCGATATCAAAAATAGAGTGTTTGAACCATTAGAGCAAATCTATAAGACCGAGCACAAGGAAGTTCCTCAGCGGACCGGACTTGGCCTAGCCATCTGCAAGGCAGTTATTCAGCAGCATGGGGGCAAAATCTGGTTTGAGAGCAAGCCAGGTAGGGGAAGCACTTTTTACTTCACCCTGCCTCAGGTGAGAACTAGGTAGTCCTCACCCAACGCTCTTCAAGACTCGCTCAATTGTATCCAGTAGGTCCCGGGGCTCAAACGGCTTGGTTATATATCCGCTAGCGCCCATCTCCTGGCTAAGTTTCACATTGAGTTCGTAGCCTACGGCGCTAACCATGACTACAGGAATGGCCTTGGTAGCTGGGTCTTTCTTGAGGGCGTGGCAGGCAGTATAGCCATCCATCTTTGGCATCAAAATATCCATCAGGATGAGGTCTGGTTTCTGGCTGTGAGCCATATTTACTGCCTCTCTCCCGTCACTCGCCCCGAGAACGATATAGTCGTTGCCCAACATGCTGCTTACCAGTAATCTGATATTTTCTTCGTCATCGGTTACAAGTATTTTCTTCTTTCCCATCTAGACCTCCTTGGCAAGATTACCATCACGCTAGGTTAAACAAACTGCTTTTAGCGAATCACCTACTTCTGAAAAAGGCATCAGCTACCTTGGGGGCAAATTGAGTGCCTTTACAGCGCTCTATCTCAGCGCAAGCATCTTGGGCACTCATTGCCAACCGATAGGGACGCTCAGATGTCATAGCATCAAAGGCATCAGCCACAGACAGAATTCTAGCCCCCAGCGGTATTTGCTCACCCCTCAACCCATCAGGATAACCCATGCCATCATAGCGCTCATGGTGATGCCTGACCGCCCTCAAAATTTCTTTGTCTTCTACAATAGGAGTTAAGATGTGTTCCCCGGCTTGGCAATGTGACTTTATATGCCTAAACTCATCATCAGTGAGAGGAGCTGGTTTGTTTAGAACAGATTCCCTTATTCCTATCTTACCGATATCATGGACTAGTCCAGCCAGCCGTATTTTATCGATGCTGTCTTGCGGCATGCCCAGCTCCCTGGCTATGGTTACAGATATTTTCGTTACCCGCTGCGAGTGCCCGCTAGTATAAATATCCTTTGCCTCCAGAGCATAGGCTAAGGCAGTTACCGCATTGATAAACGAGGTACGGATTTTCCCGGCTTGTTCCTCTACCTTCTGTTCCAGGTGCTGCTGGTAATCCTTATTCTCAAGTTCCAGCCTCCTTTTCTCCAGAGCCCTGCCTACACTTAAGACAACCTTGTCCAGGTTGAAGGGCTTGGTTATATAATCATAGGCACCCTCCTTCATGCACTGGATGGCAGTGCTGGTATCAGCTATGGCGGTAGCCATAATTACCGCCGTATCGGGATACCTGGCTCTAAGTTCGAGCTGTAGTTCCATCCCCGATTTACCCGGCATCTTTATATCCAGAATCACCAGTTCCACCGGGTTACTTTTCAACTTGTCAAGAGCCTGGGCGGCGCTACTTGCTTTCTGACACCGGTAGCCCTCGCTTGATAGCTTCTGATGAAGAAGCCTCCTGATTAGTTCCTCATCGTCAACAATGAGTATTCTTTCTTGTTTTCCAGTCACTTTTCTATTTGACGTAAAGTTTCTCTGACCATAGTTTTTAGCTCATCTAGGGAAAACGGCTTGGGCAGAAATGGTCTGCCAGTTTGCTCTATAAAACTTTTGGTATCTTTGCTTACCAAATCTCCGGTAGTGAATATCACCCTGTTGAGCATCTCTGGATGCTTCTCATTTAGCCATTTATAGAGTTGGCTACCGTTCATTACCGGCGTCCTGATATCAATCAGGCAAAGGTCATAGTCCTTTTCCCCCAGCATGTTCTGAGCAGTCGCTCCATTGTCAGCAATGTTCACCTCGAACCCCTCAGCGGCAAGAGCTCTCAGGCAGACCTGGCAGATTGACGGTTCGTCTTCAACCACTAGGACTCTCTTTACGCAAGCTCCAGAGTTTCTCATTTCACCCTCCTTTTCTATCGTCGGCACCGACAGGTAGTTCCACAATAAAGGTGGCTCCTTCGCCCAGTTCGCTTTCGGCATATATCCTGCCACCATGTTCAGCTACTATCCCATGACAGATACTCAAGCCCAGCCCAGTCCCTTTGCCCACCTCCTTGGTAGTGAAGAAGGGGTCAAACAGGTGTCCCAGGTTTTCTTCAGCAATCCCGGGACCATCATCAGCAAAAGAAACCTTGATGATATCCCCCACCCTTTCCGTGGTGATAGTCAGGTTGCCTCCATTGTGCGCTTCTATCATGAAATACTCGGCATTGATAACGATGTTAAGAAACACCTGCTGTAGCTGAAAATAGTCAGCCATGACTCCGGGCAGGTCGGGAGCAAACCAAGTATTGACCCGGATGTTTTCTACCTTCTGCTCGTAGGCACGTAGTTCCAGAACCTTCTCTATAATGCTATTAATACTCATCAGCTGCTTTTGTGGGGCGTGTTTTTGGGCGAAGGTAAGAAGGTTCTTCACCACCTGAGCGGCGCGTTGGGCTTCACTATAGACAACTTGCATATCCTGCCTAACACCATCAGGGATATCCTTGTCCAAGACCATTTGGGCAAAGCCGATAACACCAGTCAGCGGGTTATTTAGCTCGTGGGCAATGCCCGCTGCCAATTCGCCAACCGAAGCCAGCCGGTCAGTGATGATGAGTTGCTTCATTTCCCGGCGCTCTTCTACCGACTTTTCTAAGTCAACAATTCGCCGCCGCATTTTCATCAACTCGTCTAGGAGCTGTGCTTTAGTTTTACTGGTGTGCTTCATTGCCCACCCTCTGAGTTTACCCTGACAACTAAAGGGACAGAAGTATAGCCACAGGTCTCGTTGCCTAGCTTGTTTATATCACTTATCGTGTCTTCCGTCCATATATTAGCCAATAATAACACTCCTGTCAAATTATCAAGTGTTTTTGGGCTTCCACAGCTCAGTTTGCCGGAGAAAGGTGGTACCATCAGATACAAGCTGAAGGCTATCTGACACTTGACGACGCCTTATGCTATTTAGTAATATTTCGTGGGCATTGTCTTCGAGTTTCAAGATTGCAGGTGGGGGGTTGAATCCCTCCTCCGGCCATGAGTAAGGATAGTGATGATATTTGTAGGTTCAATTCTAGTTGCTGTAGGAATTCTGGCTCTGCTGATTAAGCTGGATGTGCTGAGCGGCTCTTTATGGAGCTGTCTCTTATACACATCTGACGCTGCCGACGAATAGAGAGGTGTA
>CAZHLO010000068.1:0-5335 GCA_964533385.1 uncultured Dehalococcoidales bacterium
CTAGCCGGGATTAATTTCGGCATCCTGGGGGCTGAGGAGAGCTGCTGCGGCGAGCCAGCCCGCCGCCTGGGCAACGAATACCTGTTCCAGATGCAGGCAGAGAAAAATATTGAGCTACTCAAGAGTTATGGAGTTAAGCAGATAGTCACCGCCTGCCCCCACGGCTACAACACCATAAAGAACGAGTACCCCCAGTTTGGCGGAAATTTTGAGGTTATTCACCACACCGAGCTTATAGCTCAGTTACTCAAAGAAGGCAAACTGAGAATTTCCAAAGGCACTGGCGGAGTAGTAACCTACCACGACCCCTGCTACCTGGGAAGATACAATGATATCTACCAGCCGCCGAGGCAGATTATCAAAAGCGTCCCTGATATAAAAATGGTGGAGATGGAGCGCAACCGGGAGCATAGCTTCTGCTGCGGCGGCGGCGGCGGTCATATGTGGCTGGAAGAGCGCATTGGCCGCAGAATCAACGAGCTACGCACCGAGCAGGCAATGGAGACTAAGGTTCAAATCGTGATTACCGCCTGCTCATTCTGCCTACAGATGTTCGACGATGGGATTAAGGCTAAAGCGGCTGAAGAAAAGCTTAAGGTGATGGATATTGCCGAGCTGGTAGCCGCTCAAGTATAAAAATAAAAGTCTGGAGCAAAAAGATGGCCGAAATCTATAAAGTAAGGGTTAGGGTAAAAAGCCAGAAAGGAACCTGTGCCGAAGGGCATAAGGTCGGCGACCAGTGGGTGGTCGGTGAAAAAATACCGGAAGGTTTATGTATTTTCGCCTTCAGTTCCCTGCTTACCAGTCTTATGCCACTAATGTTCGGCGGCTCGTTCCCCTGGGAAAAAGACCCCGATGTGACCACCGCAGTCTGCCCCGACCCCGAAAACCCGGTAGTCTTTGAACTTCGCCGTTTGCACGAGTAACGTCAAAATCAAGGCTCGCCGTATTTCTCGCGAAGGACCTTCCTCAGAACCTTACCGGTGGAGGTCTTGGGCAGTTCTTCTTTAATAAAAATTACTGAACTGGGGCGCTTGAAGCCAGCCAGCCTGGGACGACAGAAGTCGATAATCTCCGGCTCGGTGGCAGTTTCCCCTTTTTTAAGCCTTACTATAGCCCTGACCTGCTGCCCCCACTCAATATCTTTGACACCAATCACCGCCGCCTCTTCGATTTTAGGGTGGGTGGAAAGGACGTTTTCCACCTCGCCGGGACCAATATTCTCGCCGCCTCTCACGATGACATCGTCAGCACGGCCAGTAAGATAAATATAGCCCTCCTCATCCTTATAACCCATATCGCCGGTGCGATACCACCCATCGGCGGTAAAAGCCTCCTTGGTCTTCTCCTCGTCCTTCCAGTAGCCCTTCATTATTCTCGGACTCTTGGCTACAATTTCACCTATTTGTCCGGCAGGTAACTCTCGCCCCTTTTCACCTCGGACCTGAATTTCCACATCCTCCATAGGTAGACCAATGGAGGTAGCCAGTCTCTGTAACTTCTTCTCCCTCTCCGCCTCGGTCTCTTTGCCGGTAATAATCTGGTCTTCAGCCCTGAGCGCAGCTATGGTGGAGGAGGTCTCCGTCCCGCCAAAGGCATTTATCAGGGCTCTGCCGGGGAAACGCTCAATCGTTTTCTTCAGCACTTCGTAGGGACAGGAGGCAGCACCATAGGTTATTACCCGCACACTGGAAAGGTCATACTTATCAAAGTCGGGGTAGTCAACAATTCGTTTGAGCATGGTAGGCACCACCATCACCCGGGTGGCTTTCTCCCGCTGCACTGTCTCAAACCACTCCTTTTCCTCAAACTGACGCATCAAGGCAATGGTCCTGCCACCATAAATGCTAGCCATCAACGCCTGCATTCCCGCCACATGGTAGAGGGGCATGACCAGCACATTGGTCTCCGGCAGCGCTTCCATATCAGGGGGGTCAACATTACGCAGCACATAGGAGCTATAGGCATTATGGTCTTGCGGAACCCCCTTGGGAAAGCCAGTGGTTCCTGCGGTAAAGATGAGCACAGCGATATCCTCTTCCTTTATCTCGGCAAAGGTTTTTTCCTCCGCCGAACCTGAGGCGATAAGCTCATCGTAGCTTAGCATCCCCTCATACTTGCCACCGATGATAATGAAATGCTTCACCGAGGGGAGCTGAAAGCGGACGCTATGCACCATATCGGCATAGCGGTTGCCGAGAAAAAGAACTTTAGGCTCGGCTTTATTCACCAGATATGTTAGCTCATCCTTCCGTATTCGGAAGTTCAAGGGCACGAAGATACCCCCTACCTTCACCATGGCAAAACAAGCCTCCACGTATTCATTGCAGTTGACCTCGAGGATGGCAACTCGATCTCCTTTTCTCAAGCCCAATCGGCTTAGCGAATCAGCGAGGCGATTTACCCTCTCCTTAAGCTGGGCGTAGTTAAATCGTTTTCCCTCAAAGGTGATGGCGGTTCTCTGCGGAACCAACATAGCAGCCAGGTCAAGAAATTCGGTTATAACCACCCTTTTCTTTTACCTTTTCTACTATTTTTGACATTGCCTCCCCAGCTTTAGCTCTGATAAGGACGGTAGCCTCTGCGTCCATGGGAGTAGAACTGAGGTTGACAATAACTAACTTAGCTCCGGCCTGAACAGCGTAGATAGGCATATAGGCAGCCGGGTAGATAATCAAGGTTGAGCCAACCACGATAAACAGGTCGCAGTTAGACGAGCGGCGGCTTGCCTCCTCCAATACCTCCACCGGCAGCTGTTCGCCGAAGAGGACGGCGTTTGGTTTCAGCATCCCGTGGCAGGCTTCACAGTCGGGGATTTCTTCACCCCCATCCAGCCTGAGCTTAATCTGCTCCATAGGATAAAGTCGCCCGCAGCCCAGGCACACCGCCTGCTGCACATTACCGTGGAGCTCAAAGACCTTGCTAGCGGGCACCCCTGCCTTCTGGTGAAGGTTATCCACGTTCTGGGTGATGACACAGTCCACCCTACCCAATCTGTCCAGTTCGGCGATAGCGTAGTGGGCAAGGTTAGGCTCAGCCAGAGTAGTTAGATGCCCCTCCCCCAGCATACGCCACTGCTTTCTCCTGGCTTCAGGGTCGGAGACGAACTTCTGATAGGTGAAGTCATCGGGGTCAAACCGGCTCCAGATGCCACCCGGGCTGCGAAAGTCAGGAATCCCGGACTCGGTGCTGATGCCAGCGCCGGAGAAGACCACAAGCTTTTTAGCGCCAATAATCAAACTAGCCACCTTTTCGGCAAGCATATCAAGATTCTGTTCCTCCACGGTTCCCCCCTATTTTAAGATAGATTGAGCCAGTCTAGCCTCAAGCTCAAGCCCCTGCTCTAGCTCAAGGTCAAGTCCTCTGACGATGGCCTGCTTGGCATAGCTTACGGCAATAGGGTCAAAGTCGGCAATTTTTTTAGCCAGCCTCTCAGCTTCGGCTAGTAACTCTTTTCGGGGCACCACTCGGTTGACCAGCTTAAAACGGCGTGCTTCCTCAGCCCCGATCCAGCGCCCGGATAGCAGTATTTCCAGTGCCTTAGCCCCACCAATTGTTCGGGGCAGGGTCTGGCTACCGCCAGCGGCCGGGATTATGCCCAGTCCCGGCTCAGGCAAACCAAACTGGGCATCCTCTGAAGCCAATCTGATATCACAGCAGAGAGCTATCTCTATCCCTGAGCCCAGAACATAGCCATGAAGGGCAGCAACCAGCGGCTTGGTAAGGCTTAAGAAAAGCCCCCAGACGTCCCGCTCCCAGCGTGCCTGCCGGGCTATTATGGGGGTGGGTGCGGTTAAAAACTCAGTAAGGTCAGCACCAGCACAGAAGGCTCTTTCCCCGGCACCCCGGAATAAGGCTACCCTAACCTCGATGTCGTCCCTGATAGCACCCAGCACCTGATAAAGCTCGTCCCTCATCTTAAGGTTATAGGCATTCAAGGCATGAGGTCGGTTGAGGGTAACATAAGCTAAACTATTCTTCTTTTCGTAGATAATTGTCTCAAAAATGCTCATTTTCTTTTGAACCGCGGCGGTCTCTTCTCCAGGAAGGCAGTGATGCCTTCCTTCCTATCAGTGGTGGTGTGGAGCAGGAAATAAAGGTCAGCCTCCAGACGAAGCCCCTGCTCCAGGGTTAAATCCAGCCCTTTATTTACCGCCTCCTTAATAAATCTCAAAGCGATGGGACCCCTACTGGCTATAGTTCTGGCTAAGGCCTCAGCTTCGGCAGCCAGATTTGCCCTACCAACCACCTTACTGACCAGCCCTGTCTCAAACGCCTCCTCGGCGGTTATAGTCTCAGCGGTAAGGATTAACTCCAGGGCTTTGCCCCTACCCACAATACGGGGCAGCCGTTGGGTGCCACCGTCAGAGGGGATAAGCCCTTGAGCCAGCTGAGGAAAGCTAAATTTCGCCTTGTCTGAAGCCAACCTGATATCACAGCCCAGGGCTAGCTCCAGCCCCTGCCCCAGGGCATCTCCGTTTATGGCAGCAATAACCGGTTGGGCTATACTGGCGATAGCAGCGGCGACACTATAGATAGTGCCCGATTTCTCTAACTCGCTGCCCTTACAGAAGGCTTTATCTCCAGCACCGGTAAGGATGACGACATAAATATCCTCATCCTGATTTATCTTGAGGCAGACATCTTCCAGTTCCTGGACTAGCTTGAGGTTGATGCTGTTATCCGTTTCAGGACGGTTGAGGGTTATATAGGCAACATGGTCTTTGCTGGTGTAGCTCACTGTGGAATAGGGCATAAACCTGGTTCTCCCCACCCTCCATCTTAACCGACTTGGCTACTAGCGTCAAGGATTATTTATTAACCTCACCCCTATCTTGGTTAAGGAAGCGACAAAAACGACATTACTAAAAAATTTAGAGAAACAATTCCTATCTGATTAGCTTTGGGATTTGTTTCTAGAGTTATGTTAATATAACCCTTCCCCAGAGAGGGGGATGATTTTTAAAAGAGGGGTGCTAACCCCTATTGGGCGGGTGGGAAGAAAGACCTAAACTGAACTGGCACATATCACTGAGGCAGCACTGCTGGCAAAGAGGATGGCGGCGGCAGATATTCTTACCCAGGCAGACTAGCAGAGCATGGTATTCATTAAATAACCCGGTATCAGGCGGTAAATTTCCCATAAAAAAGGTTTTGTATGCAGCATAGCTACCTTTTTCCGGGGCTAAACCAATACGGCTGATGATACGACGGGTGTAAGCATCAATGACAAAGATTGGCTTGCCGGCGGCATAAAGTAATATAGAATCGGCAGTCTCTTGCCCGATGCCGTGAATGGAAAGGAGTTGCTGGCGCAGGTCATCAGTATCAGTGG
>CAZHLO010000069.1:0-5330 GCA_964533385.1 uncultured Dehalococcoidales bacterium
GAGTAGGCGAGCTATCCATAGGTATGATAATGCAGGGTGTGGTAGATGTAGACCCCAACGGTAAGACCGCCCAGGGCAGGTGGTATTGCATGATGATTGAGGCCAAACCCACCCTCTCCCTGTATGAGGGCGAACTTAGACAGCTCTGGGGCAATGGTATCTACGAGAATGAATATGTTAAAGAAAACGGGAAATGGCTGTTTAAAAAGGTCTTCTTCTTCCTTAATTTCCGTACTCCCTATGAAGAGGGTTGGTTAAAGGTTCCTGTGGTCGGTCAGCATGGCCCCAGCACTGAAGTGCCGCCGGATGCACCACCTACCTTCTATTATCCCTACCCAGCGGGAATGCATCTACAGCCTCATTACAAGCATCCCATTACCGGTAAATAAAACACCCTGTGAAGAAAGAGAGGCAAGAAATGAATCTGGAAGAACTGGAAAAGCGGGTAACCCTCATGGAGGATATCCAGGAGATAGAAAATCTACAAAGAATATATGCCTATTACTTTGACTTGCAGAGGTGGCAGGATATTATCGACCTATTCTCGGACAATGCCGAGTCGGTAGAAATAGTTGACCATGGCTTGTTCAAGGGCAAAGAGGGCGTCAAAAAGATGTACTGGCACTGGATAGGACAGGGGGGTAAATCATCTTTTGAGCCATGGGTGCAGTTCATCATTATGCAGATTGGCGGGGTAATTGATATTGCCCCCGATGGCAAGACTGCCTGGGGCAGATGGCAGACCTGGTTATGTGAGGCTAAGCCATTTGGCGCATACCCCAGACAAGAGTGGTTACATGGATACTACGAAAATAAATATGTTAAAGAAAACGGGAAATGGCTCTTCTCCAAATTACACTGGAATAACACCTTTTGCAGTCCATTTGAGTATGGGTGGTTAAATACCCCGCTAATGGGCTTGATGAATTATCATCCTACGGTAAAGCCAGACGCCCCGCCCACCGCCTTCCATCCCTATCCATCCGGCTACCACCTACCATACCATTACAAACATCCAATCACCGGTGAGTAAATCAACTAAAATCGCAGGGTAAAATTTAACTTTCTGTTGGTTGGTCTGGAGGTATAATTTCGTCAGGGGTAATAGCCTCGTCGGACGGTATAATCTGGTGGGGAGCTACATCGACTAATGGCAGTTCATCGGTGAAGTGAGGCTTTGGGGGTGTGATTTTCTGCTTGGTACTGTAAGACAGTTTTTCGGTGATAGTTTCTTGTAGAGTATAGCCTTTAGTTATGGCACCGTGATGGTTACCACTATGCCCCTCGGGCAGAGAACAGGTAGAGACCTCCCATTCTTCATAGATGTCCCGTGCCCAGGTTGTCCTGATGGAAACGTCTGTGGTGGCGGCCTTTTTGCCAGGGGGTACGATTTTTTCCTCAATTTTATGCCAGTTACCCACTACCGTCCGCAGAAGCTTTTTTGAAGTGTGACCGCAGCGCGCCTCTTCTTTGCCCTCGGCCAATAGCTTTGCCTCAGGCAACTCTTCACCTTTTACTGTGCTCTTGACTTCACCTTCATATTTCTGAAGAAGCTGCCTGAATTGTTCCACCAGTTGCTCCCTGGTGCCCTCAAGACCTCCCTTTCCGCCTCCCTCTATCAGCACGATGGTTGGTGTAGCGGGTGCCGCTACTGGCTTGGGTTGCGGAGGACGCACTAGGCGGTAGATTCCAAAGCCAACTCCGGCTAGGAAAAGGATGAGCAGCGAGATAAGTATTGCCGGCATAGTATAGTCAGGGTTCCAGGCTATATCTATTGTCTTTGGGGCATCCATAAACTCATCACCGCTGGCGTTTTCCGGTTTCAATTTGCCCCTGAAGAAACCGAGAATGCCCGACATGGGGACCTCAGGCGGGTTGACGCTCCATTCAGCTATAGTTTCAGCCTTGCACCAGCCGCCACCATCTACTTCGCCCTGAGGGGAGGTTACCGTCAGCAGGTAATAGGTGTCATAGGTGGCGGTTACCTTTCCCGATGCCGAGACCAGCCAGCTCAAGTCTACATCTTCAACCTTTTCCCCGGTGGGCAACAGCCAGTGGGAAAAACGATACTGAGTGCCAGCTTCTCCTTCAATCTGAGCCTGAGCTGTGGCTCTTAGTGTACTGCCCTCTTCATACCAGTCGGAGCCGGTCAGTGTGGCTATCTGAGAGGGGTCAGTCTTGAGGTCAAGATAATACTCGGGAGTGTAGTCAAAAGTGGCGTCGGGAGAAGCCTCGCTAACCTCTATTTCTTCTTCATCGGCTCTGAACCTGACATCAGCCTTGGTCGGGTGGGAAATCAGGGGGTCAACGGTTATAACCGGTGTTGTGCCCACGGCAAAGGTCTGGCGGGTTGTCTCACCACCCTCTAGTATTGCTACCTCTGTGCCATCCACATAGACCTTGGTCTCGCCGGCAGCTAGAGTGGAACTTATCCTGATGACCGACTCGTAAAAACCTTTCTCAACGACCAGACTGTAGGACTGCTGGGCGGAGAGCTTTGGTGTGGAACTATCGCTCACCCCTATGGTGATAGTATAGGAGCCAGCGCTACCTTTAGCCGGGGTACCAGAGATAATGCCATTAATTGAGTCCAATGTTAGCCCTGACGGTAAGACACCGCTAGTCAGGCTGAAGGTGTAAGGAGTTTTACCTCCGGTGACCTCTATTTTTACCTGGTAGCTGACAGCCTCTTTCGCCTCGGGCAATAGGGTGGTGGTGAAGGTTATCGGCTTCTCCGCCACGGTTATAGGGAAAACTTGAGGGGCCGAGGGCCCGATGCTATCAGTGACTATTACTACGAGGGTGTAGGCACCAGCTGTAGTCGGAGTGCCCGAGATAATCCCTGTTGTGGCTGGAGCTGCGGCTGGAGTAAAAATTAGACCGGGTGGTAATCCGCTGACACTCCAGGTGCAGGGTCCGGTGTTTCCGATAACATACAGATTCGCCGAATAGGAAACGCCAACCTGACCTGAGGGCAAGGGGGAGGGAGAGGAAAGGATGACTATTGCTGCTTGAGCGGGAGTAGCCAAGAGCAGGGTGCTTGAGAAGATAACCAAGAGAATAATAAGTAAATAACCTTTTAAATGACGCTGTAGTTGCCCCAAAATAGATTTCATGGTTAGCCTTAAGACTATATTGTAGTCCTTAGATAGCCATTCGTCAACTCTCCGCTGTTTCGCCTTTAATCAAAAATAGGACAAAGGGGTATTGACAAAAATTAAAATTCGTGGTAATATAAAAGGTTGTTATTATGCCACTCCAATTTTCACCCTATTATACCCCTTTATTAACCACTGGTTTTAGTTGGAACTAGTGCTGCATTGTGTAAAATTTTGCCCACTTTTTATGAGTAGAGCAAGAGATAATTTTTATGTTGCCAACAAACACTGAACAGAAGGCGCCTCCTGCCCCCAGGAAGTCTTACGCCAGGTTACCCCAGATATTAGAGGTACCAAATCTGATTACGGTTCAAACCGACTCCTTCCGCTGGTTCCAGGAAAAGGGGCTAAGGCAGCTATTGGAGGAAATATCTCCTATTGAGGACTTCACCGGCAACCGGCTGGCGCTTAGCTTCATAGACTATGAATTCCGCGAGCCCCATTACACCGAGCAGGAGTGCCACCAGAAAGACCTGACCTACTCCGCCCCCCTCTATGTCAGGACACAACTATTGGTTAAAGAAACCGGGGAAATCAAAGAACAAGACCTGTTTTTCGGTGACATTCCCCTGATGACGGCTAAAGGCACCTTTATCACCAGTGGTGCCGAGAGGGTGGCAGTAAGCCAGCTCCTCCGCTCCCCAGGTGTCTATTTCACCCTTGAAGAAGATGCTACCACTGGCCGCCAGTTATGCCATGCCAAGCTAATCCCCTCCCGCGGCGCTTGGCTGGAGTTTGAGACCAGCAATCGGGATGTAATCTCAGCCAAGATAAACGGCAAACGCAAGATTCCCATTACCACCCTGATGCGGGCTGTCGGTTATAGTAGCGAGGAACAACTGCTGGAGCTATTCGCCAAGGAAGACAACTCCCCGGAGCACCAATATATAAAGTCAACTATGGAGCGCGAGCCCTCGGTCAAGGATGAGCCTGAGGCTTTGCTCGATATCTATAGAAAGTTGCGCCCCGGCGACCCGCCTAATATTGAGAATGCCAGAAAACTAATAAAGAATCTATTCTTTGACCCCCTGCGCTATGACCTGGGGGAGGTTGGTCGCTATAAGCTCAATAAGCGGCTACGGCTTGATATTCCGGAAAGCAAACGGGCTCTAACCAAAGAAGACATTGTCGAGATAGTAAGGCACATCATTATGATTAATAATGGCAGTGACAGCCCCGATGACATTGACCACCTGGGAAATCGGCGGGTGCGCACTGTTGGTGAGCTAATTCAAAACCAGTTTCGCATTGGGTTACTGCGCCTACAGCGAGTGGTCAGGGAGCGGATGAGTATTATCAGTGCTGAGGCAGTTACCCCCAGTGTCCTGGTCAACATTCGCCCCGTGGTAGCCGCGGTCAGGGAGTTCTTCGGTGGCTCACAGCTATCACAATTTATGGACCAGACCAATCCACTGGCAGAGCTAACCCATAAGCGTCGCCTGTCAGCCATGGGACCGGGGGGACTGTCTCGAGAGCGGGCTGGTTTTGAGGTCCGCGACGTGCACTTCTCCCACTACGGTAGAATCTGCCCCATTGAGACGCCGGAGGGACCTAACATTGGTCTTATCGGCTCTCTGGCTACCTACGGACGGATTAACCAATACGGCTTCATTGAGACACCATACCGCAAGGTTACCAATGAGGTGGACAACACCTCTGATGAGCTGGTGGGCAGGACAACCAGGGAGGCAGTGCTTGATGAGAAGGGCAAAACCATAGTAAAAGCCAAAGTTGTTATTACCCCCCAGCTCGCCACCAAGCTATCCAAATTACCGCCAAGAAAGATAAAGGTGGTGCCCTTTGTCTCTGACGAGGTCGTCTATATGACCGCCGATAAAGAGGATGAATATGTTATTGCCCAGGCTAATGCTCCCCTCGATGAGAGGAACCAATTTGTCGATGAGAGGGTCGAGGCCAGATGGGGCAACCGCTATCTACTGGAAGCGCGCGACCGAATAGAGTTCATTGACGTATCACCCAAGCAGATAGTTAGTGTGGCCACAGCCCTGATACCCTTCCTTGAGCACAATGATGCCAATCGTGCCCTGATGGGGTCTAATATGCAGCGGCAAGCCGTGCCCCTGCTTCGCCCTGAGGCACCGGTGGTGGCTACAGGCATGGAAATAGAAGTCGCCAAGGATAGCGGGCAGGTCATCTTTGCCCAGAACGGCG
>CAZHLO010000070.1:0-5279 GCA_964533385.1 uncultured Dehalococcoidales bacterium
GATCTAGTACGGTCTCGTGGGCTCGGAGATGTGTATAAGAGACAGGATATAACCCGTAGATAGCAAACCCCCCACCCAGGCCGTTGCCACGGACATGCATGTTGGCAATAGCCCTGATGACGCCTTCCCCGGAGAATCTCTTTCCGGTGGTATCCATCACGCCGAACAGGGAACAGGCATCAATTACCTTATCATCGCGGTAGGGGTTATTTGTTCGGTTAATCTCTCTCATCGCGGTAACTCCCAAAAAACCTACTCTCCCATGACCATCTCTTCCGCCGGCTCAGGGGGGACTGGCGAGACCAATCCCGAAGGCGGCACTTCTAGCTGTGGTCGCCATATTTCTTCAGGGAGAGAGGCAAGACCGAAATCACGAGCCAGAAGCACTTGCTTGAAACCATCAGCATTTACTCTGTCCTTCATCAAGCTGAAGACTATGCCCGATTTCTCAATATTGCCGGCAAACACCATCCCCACCACCAGCCCACCCTTGAGTATCACCTTGCGGTAGTTAGTATCGTATTTTTCGCTGAGCACCTCGTAGCTATCATCAGGAGGGTTTACTATTCCCGCCGAGGCAACATCCAGCCCAAAGTACTTCAGGGAATTCATAGCTGTCCCGCCGGGATATTCGGTGGGCACGCCGGCCATATTAAACCCGGCAATCCTTCCCCCAATATAGGCATTGGGCCAGATAGGGGTGAGCCTATTCTCACCGTAGACAAAATCATAAGCCTCAGCAGCATCTCCGCAGGCATAGACATCGGGAACAGATGTCGCCATATAGTGGTCAACTAATATGCCGCGATTTACCTTTACCGCGGTGTCAGAGACAAGCTCAGTGCGCGGCTGGACACCAATGGCAACTATAACCAGCTCACAGGGTATCGGACTGCTATCATCCAAGGTGACTCCAGTTACATCTCCCGACAAATAATAGCTGCTGACTGCAGCCACAGTGTGGCCGGTTATGATTTCAACCCCAGCCTGCCTCAGGGTCTCCTCCTCTAGAGCTGATGCCTCCTCATCCAGGATGGTGTTTAAAATCCGCTCCTTCATCTCCACAACCGTGACTTCAACCCCCCGCTTCACCAGTGCTTCCGTGGCACTTACCCCGATGAGACCACCGCCAATAACTACTGCCCGCTGCACCCGGTGGCCAAGATACTGGTCAATCGCCTTGGCATCATCAAACGTGGTAAAGGTAAAGACTCCCCTCCGATTAATACCCTCTATCTGAGGGACAATAGGCACGCCGCCGGTAGCCAGGAGTAGCTTTTCCCAGGCGATTCTCTTTCCCTTCTCCAGCTCAACGACATGCTTATCAATATCAAGTCGCTCCACCTTTATGCCCAGGAAACTGCGGATGTTGTTCTTCTCATAGAAGTCAGCCGGGCGAAACAACATCTTCTCCACAGGAAGCCCCTCGGCTAGATGCTCGGCGATAAGCGGTCGTGAATAGGCAGGATAGGGCTCGTCGGAGATTATGGTGATTGAGCCTGCTTTATCCACCTGGCGTATGGCTTCAACAGCGCCAATACCGCCGGCTGAGTTTCCTATAATTAAGTATTTGGTTCTCATTATTTCCTCTCCTCCCAATTTAAGCCTGCTTTCTGCCCAGCACCATCTTTAAGAAGTTGGAATACATCTTAAGCCCGAACTCTCCGCTCTTTTCGGGGTGAAATTGAGTTGCCACCAAGTTCCCCCTGGCAATTACGCTGCATATAGGAACGCCATAGTCAGTCTCCCCGGCAACCAGCGATTTGTCATCTGGCTCTACATAGTAGCTATGGACAAAGTAGAAGTTGGCTTCATCTGGTATGCCCGAAAATATAGGATGAGAGGCCTTCTGCTTTACCTGATTCCACCCCATGTGGGGAACCTTTAGCCCCGCCGGAAGCTTCCTCACTCGCCCTGGAATGATGTCAAGGCACTCATGCCAGCCCCCTTCCTCGGTGCTGGTAAATAAAACCTGTAACCCTATACAGACACCGAAAAAGGGACGCTCCTCGGTGATGAGCTGACGAATAGGACTGGCTAACCCTAGCCTCTTAAGGTTTTTCATGGTGTCGGCGGCAGCACCAACACCAGGCAGAATGACCGCCTGGGCATTAAGCAAATCGGCAGGGCTGCTGGTTATCTTCGGCTGGTAGCCCAGTCTGCTAATAGCATTAGCCACGCTACGCAGGTTGCCGGCAACATAATCAACTATGGCAATCACCTAAAGTCCTTTCCTCCGGGCACTTATGTCAGTTCTCGACAGTGACCTCCGCAATGTTTTCCCGGGCGATAGCTGTTTCCCCACCATCCTTCCTGACAAAGACGTGCATTAATCCCAGTACTTCATATTGCCCGTTTTCCAAACTCGTTGTGTCCCACCTCACCGGGAAGTTTTCCTGTCTATCCCTAGACTCGCCAATCTTAATCCATGTATCCGTATTCTTCTTGCGATAGTACCAGGGGTTGGTTACCCTCACGATAGGTCCAGTGAGGCCCAATTCTTCTAACTCCTTACGCAGCAGGTCTTCGTCAAGCGCCTCCCTCAATAGAACACTGCCCGAATACTTCTTTAACACTTCTGAAGGAACAATATAACGTGGCCCCCAATTGTACGACATGATACACCTCCATATATTTATTGAGTTACCTACATTCTACTTTGATACTCCCTCTTGTACCTCAGCGTATACCAGTGCCTCGTTAGGACAGTTGGCTACGCAAACCGGAATAGCTTGTTCTGGACAGAAATCGCATTTAGCAATTCTTCCCCGCTGAGCATCCTGCCGTATAGCACCAAACGGGCAGGCTAGTATGCAAGTCCAGCAGCCGGTACATTTCTCCTCATCCATAGCGACAATGCCGCTATCGGGGTCCTTGCTGAGGGCCCCGGTAAGGCAGGCATAGACACAAGGGGGTTCAGCACAATGAAGACATTGTACAGAAAGGGAGACACGACCCCTCACCTCAACCGATAACCTGGCTAGGGGTTGGGGGGATTCCCTCTTGAATGCCTTGATTAAGTCCTTCGATTGCGAGTGCTCCACAAGGCAGTACACCCCACAGAGGTTACAGCCGATGCAGACCTCTTCCTTGATGTAAATCTTCTTCATCCTAACCTTTTCCATACGGAATACGGCAACCGATTACCGTATACCATAGTAGCAAACTTTTTGTGGTTTGTCAAGTCCCCTCAGTTTGAATTTGATACTTTTAGGCATTAAGAGGATTATGGGGAAGATGACATTTATCGGAAAAATTTAGGCTATAATTTGCCGCACCACCTACTATATAAGAGGACTTTGCTTGAAGAAATGCTGTAGAATGCCTGACTGGCTGCACAGCGCTTAACGGTGGTTGAACTTTTCGTCATTTCATTCAATTGGGTATCAGCGTAGAAACTAGCAAAGCTTATAACCCGCAAGTTATAAATCCATAGGAAATTTCTCACACGGGTTGAGTTTGAGCAGCGCCCAATAGAGGGATAATCCTAGGCACATAGTGAACAGCGGTACAAGATTGGGTGTGTAATTTATGAGCTGTCAGGCCGAGATCTACGGTAGATAGGAGAAATGCGTGGGCGTGCAGAATGTAGTTACGACATTGGAACGTATGGTCGTGTTGGGCAAGAATAACGTTCCGTCAAATAATGCAATGCCGGTTGTAATGAGTAGTGCCTAATCAAGTTCAATTTCCAGAAGCTTAGAACGCTATTGACAATCTTTCCATTTTCTGGTATTGTATACTAAGTTGATAATATTAGTAGACAAAGGAGTAGAGCGATGAAGCTTTCCACCAGAGGACGGTATGGAACTAGGGCGCTCCTGGACTTAGCATGCCATCAAGGGGAGGGACCGGTTCTATTAAAAGATATTGCTCAGAGGGAGCAGATTTCGGTACGCTATCTCGAGCATCTGATCACTCCCCTCATAGCTGGGGGTATAGTAAGAACCACCCGTGGGGCAAAGGGGGGAGTTTCGCTGGCTAAACCCCCTGAAGAAATAAAATTGAGCCAGATCATCCATCTTCTTGAAGGTTCGATTGCCCCAGTGGAGTGCGTTAACAGTCCAGGAATATGCAGCCGCTCTAAATTATGTGTGACCCGTGATATTTGGGGCGAACTGAAACAGGCAATGGATGGGATTCTAAAGTCTACAACCTTACAGGACTTAGTCGAGCGGCAAAAAAGGAAAGAGCAGCCTGAAGAGGTGATGTACTACATTTAGGTTTAGCCGCTGATTACTCACAAGACACAGGTAAAGGAAGGTAAAACCTCTATGATTGACAGGCATTTAAGGAACAGGTATTCAAGACAAACGATATTCCCTGCCATCGGCGACGAAGGGCAGGTAAAGCTGAGCAATGGTAGTGTGGTTATTATTGGCTGTGGCGCACTCGGCACTAATATCGCTACCTTCCTAGTGCGGGCAGGAGTCGGAAAAGTCAGAATTGTAGATAGGGACTTCATCGAATACCACAACCTACAACGACAGGTCCTTTTTGATGAGGAGGACATAAAAGCTCAACTACCGAAGGCGATAGCCGCTGAGCGCCACTTAAAGAAGGTCAACTCCTCAGTTGAAATTGAGGGCATAGTTGCCGATGTAAACTACACCAATATCGAGAGACTGGTAGCTGGTGCCGATGTTATCTTAGATGGACTGGATAACTTCGAGACCCGTTTTTTGATAAATGATGTTGCTATGAAGCATAAGATTCCTTGGGTTTACGGCGGGGCGATTGCGTCTAGCGGCATGACCATGACCATAATTCCGGATAAGACTGCCTGTTTTCGGTGTGTCTCTCCTCTCTTGCCTGACCCCGGAACCACCCCTACCTGTGAGACAGCTGGGATAGTTGGTACAGTTCCCGCTGTCATTGGTGCGCTACAAGCCACCGAAGCAATCAAGATATTAGTTGGCGCTGAGATTAACCGGGAGCTCATTACCGTTGATATTTGGAAGGGGGCTTTCCATCATGTCAAAGTAGCACCGCGGGAAGACTGTCCAGCTTGCCATGGAAAATACGACTTCCTTGGTGAAAGGTTTGTCATAAAAACCACTTCATTCTGTGGGCAAAGTCGGGCGGTGCAGGTAGTTAATACTGAGGTGACACAAATTGCCTTGGATGAACTTGCGGTGCAACTCAGGAGCGCCGGCGGCGTAAGCCACAATGAGTTTATGCTACGTTTCAGCGTTGATGACAAAGAAATAATCGTCTTTCCTGACGGTCGAGCTATCATCACTAATACCGTTGATGAATCACTAGCCAAGGAACTCTAT
>CAZHLO010000071.1:0-5275 GCA_964533385.1 uncultured Dehalococcoidales bacterium
ACCCAAAAGAGGCTTCGCCTCTCTTTGACTCTCCGAAAATAACTGGGTGTTTAAGAGAGGGCTTAAGCCCCCTCTTTTTAAAATTATCTCCCCCTTCCCCTTGGCAAGGGGAAGGGGGATAAAGGGGGATGGGGTTAATACTAACTCAAGCATTGCCTCTTCAGCCTAGCTCTGCTATGCTTGACTGGAGCGTAAAGATGGTGGGTAGTAACAGCACCTTTCACCGTATAGATTACCTCAAGATTACCATCTTCGGTTTTGCCCTGGCTGCCCTGTGGAGCTGCCTGCACGCTATTGTCATTCCAACGCGGCTACTGGACTTCGTGGCGGCATCGGAAAAGAGCACCTACCTGGGGCTGCTTACCTTCGCTGGCCTGATTCTAGCCATAATAGTCCAGCCCATAGCTGGAGCGCTCAGTGACCGCTCCACTTTTAGCTGGGGGCGCCGCCGACCCTATATCCTGGTGGGCACTCTACTGGCTATGCTCGTCCTGTCCGGAATAGGCTGGAGTAGTAGCTACCTTGCCATCTTCATCATTTATTGCCTGCTTCAGGTTACCTCTAATACAGTGCAGGGTCCGTATCAGGCTTTTATTCCTGACCTAGTACCTGAGGGGAGAAGGGGAGTGGCTTCAGGGGTAAAGAGCTTCCTCGAGATAGGGGGTGGGGTTGCCCTGATATACCCGATAGCCCTTTTTATGGACCGCTACTCCGCCGGTGAGGGTAGCTCTTGGCTATGGCTCTCCTTGGCAGCGCTGGGAATCTTCCTCTTCGGCACCATGCTAGCCACCATCCTGATGGTCAAGGAGCGACCGGGGATTGGTGGTGCCCAACTGCCCCTGCTGCCTTCCCTGTCTAAAAGCTTCAAGATTGATGTCAAGGCAAACCGTGATTTTGTCTGGTTTCTGATATCTCGCCTCTTTATCCTTATGGCGTTCACTACCTTGCAGACCTTCACTCTATATTTTCTAATGGATGTTGTGGGTGTGCCCGACCCCGCCGCCGCCACGGCTAGGTTTTCAATAGTGGCTATAGTTGGCATGCTAGTCATCGCCTATCCGGCGGGGCGTCTATCGGACAGGGTAGGACGCCGACCAATTGGATTCATTGCCGGGCTCCTCGGTGCTCTGGGGATTGCACTAATATTCCTCTTTCAACACAGCTACCTGCCTATAATGCTCTGCGGCGGCCTGGTGGGAATCTCATTTGGAGCTTTTATGAGCAGCAACTGGGCTCTAGCCACCGATTTGGTAGCTAAAGGCGAGGAAGCAAGATACCTGGGGCTGACCAATCTGGCTACCGCCGGCGGTGCCGCCCTAGCACGCCTCATCGGACCGGTGATTGACTTCTTTAATGCCCAGAGCCATAACCTGGGCTACTCGGTTATGCTTTTAGCCTGTTTTGTCTATTTTATTATCGGTTCACTGCTGCTAATGAAAATCAAGCGCCGTTAACCAAGTTAGGGCAGCACCACTTTCCAGCCCCAGGCACCAACCCACACCAGAATGATGTATTTTATGCACTTACCAGGCCAAGCCACCAATAAAAACTTCCATACCGGGTAGCCGAGGACACCAGCCACCACACCAGCTATATCAAATAGAGGCAAAGGAGCTGCGGCAAAAGCAAAGATGGCCCAACCTCCCCACCTCCTCATCCAATTCTCCACCATGGTATACATCCGACCCTTGCCTTTTATCATCCCACGTCCACCGTAGCCAGCCAGAAAACCGGTTATCTCACCGATAGTTGCCCCCGTACCCCCGGCTAGTCCTACCAAGACCGGGTTCAAAGTAGTGCCCAGAGCAAAGAGCACCACGATGCCAGGCACGGGTAAAATGATGGTAGCACTGCTAATAAGGCTAATCAGGAAGGCACCCAGATAGCCCCATTTTTTCAGTGCCTCAGCTTCAAACCACTCCGGGTAAGTCCGGTAAAGGTAAAAAATGCCAACGGTAATAGCTACCGCCAGAAGCACCGTCAAGATAGGGATGCTTCTCTTCCTCAGCCAATGTTCTTTGCCCATCGGAAGTATTGTAGCACATTACCGGGCAGTCCTTTAGCCTAAAGACCTACCCCCGAGACCGAATAAGAGCCAATGCCCCGAGAACAATGCCCACCAACCCCAGTAAGCCGGCAATACCTATATACATAAGAGTAGAGGGAAATTCCGATTTCACGGTAAACTGCTGGCTAAGGTCTCCGATAGTTACCTCATAAGTACCGGCGGTATCCCTGGTAACTAGGAAGGTTACCGTTTCGGTAGCTCCGCTTTCCAGGGTCAGGGTTCTGGTTTCCTCCACCTCCCCGGCTAGGTTAAGGCTTATGACACAGGTGCTCCTCTCATCAGACAAATTTTTCGCCTCAGCTTGCACCTTGACTTCCTCACCTGGAGCTACCTGCACCGGCTTAACCGTCAGGTTTGAAATCTCAACGGGGTTGACCACCACATCTAGGCTCGTCCTGCCTATCTCTATGCTACCGGTGCTGAGTCCCGACGACCTTTTAACTGCAGAAAAGACCAGCGTCACAGTTGCCCCTTCGTCTACGGTCAGACTTTGTGAAGCCTCGGTACCGTCCTCCAGCTTCAGCTTCGCCGTGTAATCACCCTTAACAAAGCCGAGGTTACTAACCTCAGCCCTTACCTCAAAACTTTGGCCGGCTTCGATAAAGGAAGGCTCAACTGTGACCGAACTAATCTCCAGGGCAGGGAAGGTATTAATCCCAGCCTGCCGGCTGGCATCATTCAGATGCTCAGCGGGGATAAACCACCCTCGCCCCCCCTCAACAGCCCAAGGAATCAGCCCCAGACAATTCCCCAACTCATCGACTACCGGCCCGCCACTGAAACCTCTCCAGGCGGCACCATAAAAACGCCTGGCATCCATATTATATATCTTGGTTGTGCTGCCCAACAGTCCCGTTTCTATGCTGGGACCTTCCTTTTTCAAGCATTCCAGCATTCTCTCTTCCGCTCTCCTCATCAGTTCGGAAAAGCTATCAGGGCGCTGGCGTGGGTCTTCCATTATTTCGTCCATTGCCTGCTGGAATTCTGTCATGAGATCTATGCCGGCATAGCCAATGACATATGCCTGGCTTCCTTCCAAAGGAACGTCTTCCCTTAGCCCGATATATGGGGTATCGCTCAGCCCGGTTGACAGTATGGCAATATCCATTCCGGTTTCAGGGTGTTCCCAAAACTGGATGTCCCGCACCATACACGGCTCTTCATCACCAGAGCGATATATGTAGTCCACCTCTTCGGCGGTGATGGTCAGCTCATCGTTTACCCACGACCACCATGCCGACCAATAGTAATAGTTGTAGAAGCTGCCAAAGTCAACCTCTTCATACCATTCCTCCTCAAACCATATGCCGCCGAGGAAGTACATGATAGCTCCCTCGACCAGTTCTTCATCTGACATGTTAACGCAGTGAGCGGCGGTGAATACATCGCCATCCTCATTGGCAAAAAAGCCGCTACCCAGCCCCCAGGGACCTCTAGCCTCAAAACTCCATCCCCAGCCATTCACCCTGCCATCAATCCAAGCCGTAACCTCAACGGTGCAATCCTTAGCTGCGGCTACCCCCTGTGGGTATTGGGTTTCAGCGCCAAAGGCGAAAGAAGGCGATAGCATTAATAACAAAACTAAAACCAGGGAAATCGACACCATAATTTTCTTACATTTAGACATTTCTACCTCCTTTATTATTTGCTTTGCCCAGTCGAAGCTTACGATAAAGATAATCTCATGTCAATAAGCTTTAGCTGGGAAGACGATTGATTCCTGGGTAGTGGTGTTGTTGGGGAGACATATCTCTGTTATACTTTAATAAGCATGCCCCCATCGTCTAGAGGCCTAGGACAGCGGCCTTTCAAGCCGTAAACAGCGATTCGAATTCGCTTGGGGGCATTCGAATTCATCCGCTCCCCGCTGAACAATAGGGCGGAATGTGCATCTTGATTAAGTAAATGCTTGCTGGCCTCAATCATAGATATTCCGCTACTAATGTTTATTTGCTATAATTCAATTGGGCTAAAGAGTTATTTAAGGTTAGGGGCAAAAAATGCTAATACTTATCGCCGATGATGAACAAAATGTTAGGTTGTTGGTAAGGAAGCTTCTGGGCGACAGATATATTGTGCTGGAGGCAGCCGATGGCGAGGCAGCAATAGATATGGCTCGGGAATTTAAGCCCGCCCTTATCCTATTGGATATCTTGATGCCAAAGATGAGTGGTTACGCCGCTTTACGCGCAATTAAAACAGACGCGGTTACGCAGGGAATCCCCGTGGTCATGCTTACCGGTCTTGGCACTGAACTCGATAAGGGGCTTGCCAAACAGATGGGCGCTGACGGGTATATAACTAAGCCGTTTAGTTTGCAAGACCTGAAGAAGACAATCGACAGATTAGTAAAAAGCCCTGAATAAGAAATAGTCTTTCTCAATTAGACACATTCAAAAGGGGAGGGCTATTGGAGGGTATTGCTATGATGATAACCATAAAATGCCCCAATTGTGGCACCGAGGGTAGCCAGTCTCTGCTCAAGCCAGACTATGAAGGTCCCTACCGTTGCTGGAAATGCCGAGACCTCTTTACCATCAGGATAGAGGGCAACGAGCTCAAGTCCTGGGAACCCCTCACTGAGGAGGAACTGGAGCAACAACAGGAACAAAGGCGGCAAATAGAAGAACTGAAGGCTAAATTCAAAAAGCCCTCTCCAGACTGAGGCTTAAAATTTGCCTTTTAATTTCTTATAGGTCTCAGCCAGAGCTTCAGGTATTATCCTGACATCAGATAATACCGGCATAAAGTTGGTATCCCCCTGCCAACGAGGCACGATGTGTGTATGGACATGGTCGTCTATGCCGGCTCCAGCCACCCTCCCTACATTTATACCGATGTTAAAGCCACCGGGGTCGAATACCTGCCTTAAAACCTTGAGGCTGTGGCTAACTATTTCAAAGTGCTCGTGAAGCTCTTCCTTGGTTAGCTCTTCCAGGTTAGCTACATGGCGGTAGGGTGCTATCATCAGGTGACCGGGGTTATAGGGATAGCTATTCATGATGACGAAGTTTTTTTTGCCCCGGTGCAGGATGTAATTTTGAGCGTCATTATTTTCTTTAGGTTTTTCACATAAAATGCAACCCTTTGGTTTTTTCATCTGGATATACTTTATCCGCCACGGTGCCCAGATATACTTCATCTCATTCTCCTTATCAGCCGATTAGTGCTATTTTAATCGGCTATCCCCCCGTTTTCAACCTATCT
>CAZHLO010000072.1:0-5273 GCA_964533385.1 uncultured Dehalococcoidales bacterium
TTAAGGAGAGGGGGATTAAGGGGGTGAGGTTGATTAAGGTAGATGAACAATCTCACTGCCCTTTGGTTGTCTCATCTTTGGTTTTAATGTTAATATAAATATGTTTAAGCTTTTTGGGGAGGATTTTACTATGTCGGGATTCAGTTGGGACCCTGTAGTGAGCTGGCTTCAGGAGCATGGCGTCCATATTCTCATTATCCTGGCAGTGGGAGCCGCGCTGTGGTTCTGCCTGATAAAGCTTGTCCCGCTGCTGGTGCGCAATACCGTAAAACGAGCCAAGGGAGAAAGCAAGGAGGGGATTAAGAAAAGGACAGACACCCTCACCTCTGTCTTCATCGGGACAGGCAAGGTGCTCATCATCATAATCGTCATATTTTGGATACTTTCTGAGTTTAACGTACCCATTGCGCCCGCCCTCGCTGGTCTCGGCGTCGCTGGCGTAGCCGTCGGCTTTGGTGCTCAGTACCTGATAAGAGACCTTATTGCCGGCATCTTCATCATCTGGGAAAATCAGTATCGGGTAGGGGATGTGGCCAAGATAGCTGACATCGCCGGACTGGTGGAGGAGGTGCACCTGAGGAAGACAGTGCTCCGTGACCTGGATGGCATAGTTCACCACGTACCCAATGGCGAGATTAAGGTTGCCAGCAACTACAGCCGACACTTCTCCCGGGTCAACCTTAACGTTTCGGTAGGCTACGGCACCGACCTTGACCATGCCATAAGCGTAATAAACCGCGTGGGTAAGGAGCTCGCTGAGGACAAGGACTGGCGCAAGCGGATTAAGAGTGCGCCCCAGGTGCTTAGGGTGGATAACCTGGGCGACTCCGGGATAGATGTCAAGATTTTAGGTGAAGTCAAGCCCCTTGAGTAGTGGGATGTAATGGGGGAACTAAGGAAACGAATCAAGAAAGCCTTTGATGCTGAGGGCATAGAAATCCCCTGGCCTCACGTCAAGGTATACTTCGGTGAGAGCCCGGCAAACAAAGGCCTGGTCTGTAAGGCTTGCTCCCAGGTTAACCTTCCCGGCAGCAAGTTCTGCTCCCACTGCGGTGCCAAGCTCAGGTCGTAAAATTACTTGTTTTCTATCCCAGCAATGACTATAATAGACGCTATCTAAAAAAGGAGACTTAAATGCCATCTTATGCTTATTTTCATAAAGAGTTTGTGCCCTTATCTGAAGCCAAGCTGGGAGTGATGACCAATTTCCTTCACTACGGCACTGCTGTCTTTGAGGGCATCAGGGGTAACTGGAACAGCCAAAAGAAGCAGATTTACCTCTTCCGCCTCAAAGAGCACTACCAACGGCTTTATAATGGCTGCTGTGTCTTAAATATTGACCTGCCACATACTATAGATGAGCTATGCCAGATAACAGTGGAGCTGGTGGAAAAGTGCCGCTTTAAAGAAGATGCATATGTCCGCCCCCTGGCTTACAAAAGTTCGGAATCGTTGGGCGTCCGCCTTCATAACCTGGAATGTGATTTCCTGGTCTTCGCTTTCCCCTGGGGACCTTATCTGGATACGGATAGAGTGAGGTGCAGTGTTTCTTCATGGCGCTTCCCCAGCGAGGTGCCCCGAGCTAAGCTTACCGGACTTTATGTAACTAATGCTGTGGCTAAAACTGAAGCTATTGAGAATGGCTTTGACGAAGCCATTATGCTTACTCCTGATGGCTATGTTGCTGAAGGGAGTGGCGAGAATATCTTTCTGGTTCAAGATGGCAAACTGGTTACCCCGGCCAGTTACGATGGTATTTTGCTTGGCATCACCCGAGATACGGTGATAAAGCTGGCTCAAAATGAGCTGGGCATCGAAACTATAGAAAGGCATGTTGGCCGTGTTGAGCTTTACACTGCTAGTGAGTGCTTCCTCACCGGCACCGCCGCCCACATAACCCCGGTAGCCGAAATAGACCGTCGCCAGATAGGCAAGGGTGAAATCGGCAAAATAACCAAGAAGCTACAAAAGCTCTATTCTGAGATAATACGAGGCAATAACCCCAAATACCTTGATTGGTGCACCCCGGTCTATAAGAAATAGGCTATTTCTTGGGCACACCTACCTGCAACGACTTGAGCAGGCAAATGACCTGGCAGCTCTCCTCCAAAGCAGCGGTATAATTATGGGCTTCCTCCAGAAGTTGACCAATGGCAAAGCTGCCATGACCATGAACCATGATAATCCGGTGTTTCTTCAATGCCTGGGCAATTATATCAGCCAGACCCCCGGGTTTAATATCCATATGCCAGCCCAGGACCGGAACCCGCCCCAGTGTTGACAGGCCTTCAGTATCAATGGGCACAATCTCGGTTTCAGTTAGTGACAGGGCAACGGCATGAGGGGGGTGGGCATGCACCACGGCTGATGCCGGGGTTTCCTTATAGATAGATCTATGCACAGCCAGTTCTATTGATGCCAGTGGCGTATTGCGGTCGTTCTTGTTTATGCCGGTCTCGACCAAATCATGCTCCTCAAGACAGCCCAGCCGGCTGGTGCGGCGGGTAATGATGAGGCGCTCTCCCAGCCTGATACTCAGATTCCCGCTATGGGAAGAGACAAGCCCCTTGGTAAATAGGTCATGCCCTACAGTCTGAAACTGAGATAAAATCATGGCTCCCCCTTCATGACTTCCCTCGGAGCATAAACCTCTTTACCCCTCTGAGTCAAGTTTTTTCGGGGAGGGCTTTTTAGCCGTCTTAGGCTTGGCTTTAGCCGCCTTGGGTTTGGCTTTGGCTGCTTTCGGCTTGGGTTTAGCTTCTTCCGGCTCGGCTTTAACCGGAGCCGCGGCCTGGGCTTCATTCAGCTTCTTCATCAATCGTGATTTGCGGCGGGCGGCATTATTGGGGTGGATAACCCCCTTTTCCGCTGCCTTATCCAGAGAACTGATAGCAACTACCACCGCTTCCCGAGCCGCCTCAAGCTTGCCCCAGAAAATAAGCCTCTCCGCCTTGGTTATATTGCTCTTACACAGACTACGAATAGGCTTATTTCTGAGCCTTTTTCTTTCACTTCCCTGTAGACGTTTTTGAGCCGATTTACTACCTGGCAATATCTACCTCCTTAGGTTGAGGGTTTTGGTTTTATAGTAGCTTCGTCTCCAACTCTGGAAACACCTATCACCCCTCGAATGCCATCGATTTTTGCCATGAGCCGACTTAGCTGAGCTAGGTCCTTGGTCTGCAAGGTAAAATGTTCAGCCACAGTATGGTCATCATGGTGAACTGACCTTACCTCAGCAATGTTAACCCCCTCCTCAGCCACAATAGTGGTAATGTCACGGATGAGCCCCACCCTGTCCCAGGCGTCAACCTGAATGTTAACCGGATACAGGGAATCGGTCTGCCCCCACTCCACGGCAATGAGTCTCTCCTTCTCATCCTCATAAACTACATTGTAGCAGTCCTGACGGTGAATAGTCACCCCCCGACTGCGAGTAACATAGCCAATAATCTTGTCCCCGGGCACAGGGCGGCAACACTGGGCTAAGTGAGTGACTAAATTCCCCATGCCCAGCACCTGAATCGCCGATTCCGGCGGTTTGGGTGGAGCAATTTCTGCCTTTACCTGAGGTAGCTGCTGGGCAGATAGCTTCACCGCAATCTGATGAGTGGAAATGCCGCCGTAGCCGATAGCCGCCAGAAAATCATCCAGGTTGTCATATTTGAACAGCTTAGCCAGCTCCTCCCGCTCGGCTGGCTTTATCCCCAGATGCCTCATCTCCTTTTCCAGAAGCTCTCGACCCCGCTCAATATTATCGGCCCGTTCCTGCCGCTTAAACCACTGGCGTATTTTTTCCCGGGCATGAGATGTTTTAGTATAGCCCAGGTGGGGGTTCAGCCAATCCCGGCTCGGTCCTTTATCCCCCTTAGCTGACACAATCTCCACTACATCGCCGTTACTTAGCTGATAATTGAGTGGCACCAGCTTGCCGTTCACCTTGGCTCCTATGCAGCGGTGCCCCAGCTCGGTGTGAACCAGATAGGCAAAATCAAGGGGGGTAGAACCCCTGGGCAGGTCCTTTATCTCCCCTTTAGGGGTATAAACAAAAACCTGGTCAATGAATATATCGGTTTTCACCGATTCCAGGAATTCTTCAGCCCCGCTGAGTTCCCGGTGCCAGTCAATCAATTGGCGCAGCCAGGCTATCCTCTCCTCAAAGTGAATATCCTCCTTCTCGCCCTCTTTATAGCGCCAGTGAGCGGCAACACCATACTCAGCAACATGATGCATATCACGGGTGCGAATCTGAACCTCCAGAGGGATTGTGCCCAGGCACACTACGATGGTATGTAATGATTGATAACCATTTGGCTTGGGATTAGCAATAAAGTCATCAAACTCCCCGGGCAAAGGGCGCCACAAACTGTGGATAACGCCCAGAACATTATAACAATCAGACACCGACCCAACTAATATCCGAAGGGCAAGAAGGTCGTGGATATCATCAAAGTGTTTGTCCTGGGCAGCATACCTCTCCATTTTCTGGTAGATACTGTAGATATGCTTGGGTCTGCCTGATATCTCAGCTCTTAAGCCAACCCGTTCAAACTCCTCTTCTAACATCTTGATTACCTGAGCGATAAACTTCTCTCGTTGAGCACGGCGGGCGACAACCAAGTTTGCAATCTGGCGGTATTTTTTCGGCTCCAGGTAACGGAAAGACAGGTCCTCGAGCTGCCACTTCAGCTCCCATATCCCCAACCGATGAGCCAAGGGAGCGTATATCTCCAGTGTCTCCTGAGCAACGCTGCGCTGTATTTCCGGCGATAGAGCATCCAAGGTGCGCATATTATGCAGCCGGTCAGCCAGCTTGATAAACACCACCCGAAGGTCCTCAGCCATAGCCACCAGCATCTTCCTCAGACTCTCCGCCTGCGATTCCCTGGTCTCGGCACTTGGAGCCTGCAGGGAGAGCTTGCCCAGCTTGGTGGTGCCGTCGACGAGCTTAGCTACCTCAGAGCCAAACTTGGCTTCGAGTTCGGCAACAGGTATGCCGCAGTTCTCAGGGACATCGTGGAGCAGGGCAGCGGCCAGGGTGCTGGCATCAAGCTGGAGCTCGGCTAAGGTGAGGGTAACCTGTAACGGGTGCTCTATATAGGAATCGCCCGATTTACGCACCTGCCCTTGGTGCGCCTTGGCGGCAAATTTGTAGGCATCCTCCACCAGAGCTAGCCTCTCTGGCGGTAGATACCCTTTAGCCTTCTCTATAAGCTCGACAAAGCTCATATTTCAAGTATAGCGCAAGCCGACTGGTGGTTGCAAAATATGTT
>CAZHLO010000073.1:0-5252 GCA_964533385.1 uncultured Dehalococcoidales bacterium
TGGCAGACAGGCTGGACTTAGGATCCAGTGGAGCAATCCGTGGGGGTTCAAATCCCCCCTTCCCCACCATTCCCACCCTGCCGGAGTTTACTTGACTAATTTCTTGATGTCCTTTGCCACCCAATCCAGCCCTAGTTGATTTAGCTTCTCTATAGAAGGTATGCCTTGGCTGGTGTAGCCGAGAGCCTGATAATACTCGTCGAGGAGGGTATCCAGCTTTCTTATCATCTGCCCCGTAGCCGGACCGGCATTCTTTAATGGCTCGGTTAGCATCCTGGAGGGGAGAGTATCGTCCTTGCGACCGAATCCCTCACGCACGTTAAACGAACGCTCCAGGCAGAGAATTCTTTCCCCTATCTGGTTCAAATAGGCTGGGTCGCCAAACTCATCAAACCCGGTAGCCGCCACCAGTACCTCACTGCGTGACTGTGGGGTAAAGCCGGTGACCGGACCAAAGCTGCATTGAATGACCGAGTCTTCCACCGCCTGTGATATCTGGTTGCGAGCCGCGTCTTGCCCTTTACCTTCGTCAGCGAATCTATCGGTGGTGCCGGCCAGGTCCTCTCTGGGTCGACCGTACATGTGGTTGGCGCCAATGTTTGAGGTGGCGAAGATGAGTCCGTAGCCCTTGACGGCGCGGGGCTCGTATGCGGGAAGCTCAAGCCCTTTTACCTGCATGGCGTAGGCTTCAGCACCCTTGCCGATTTGCTCGGCGGCTCGCTTGGTCCCTTCACCGAGTAGCTTGCCAAATCCCTCCCGCTTGCCGATTTTCTCCGCCAGCTTCATTAGTTCGCTGTGGTTACCCCAGCTAAGGTCGAGCCCATCAGCATCCTTCCTGGTAATGATTCCTCTCTGGAAGAGCTCGCAGGCAAAGCCAATAGAATTACCGGTGCTGACGGTATCCATGCCCAGCTTATCGCAGAGGGAGTCGGCGGCTATCAGAAAAGCCAAATCATTGATAGCCAGATTCCCTCCCAGAGACCAGATACTCTCATAATCAGGACCTTCGCTTAAGGCACCGGCATATGGGCCTTCGGTTACCTTGCGTACCTGGCCGCACTTGGTCATGCAGCCGTAGCAGCCATCGTTTTTAATCTTTATCTTAGCCAATTCTTCCTCGCCTATCTTCTCCACACCTTCAAGGTGCCCCTCCTGAAAATTCTTTACCGGGAATATGCCCATCTTCTCAAAGCCCAGTGTCAGGTATGAGGTGCCAAAGTCGCTCATCTTAATTCGGCGGGGGCTTGTTTTTAGCTCGGCAATCAGTCCCTGGGCTAGCTTCTTGAAGCGCTCCGGGTCATATACGCTCAAAGGTCCCGATGAGTTCACGGCAATCGCCTTCAGCTTCTTGGCACCCATTACCGTACCAGCACCAGTACGCCCGCCACAGCGGCGGTCGCTGATAACGATAGCATAGCGTACAAGCTTCTCCCCCGCCGGTCCGATGCAGGCAACCTGCGTTGTTTTGCCGTGCCTCTGCCGCAGTTTTGCCTGCGTCTCCTGGGTATCCAGCCCCCAGAGCCCATCGGCATCCAGAATATGAACTCCATCCTGGTCAATATGGACATATGTCGACTTTTTGGCTTCGCCTTCGACAATGATGCCGTCGAATCCGGCAAATTTCAGATAAGCGCCAAAGTTGCCACCCATAATTGATTTGGTTATGGTTCCAGTAAGAGGGCTCTTGGTCACCAGCGCCATTCGGGAAACCGACATCGCCGTGGTGGCACCAAGGGGACCCATCATGAATAAGAGCTTGTTGTCCGGGCTCAGGGGCTCTACCCCGGGCTTAAGTTCATCGTAGAGGTACCTGACCGCCAGCCCCCGCCCGCCGAGGAAATCCTTCATCAATGGCTCAGGTATATCCTCAATGTGGCCCTTACCGTCGCTCAGATTAATACGCAAAAGCTTGCCAGTATAACTACGCATTTTACCCTCCCATAAGAAAGTTCAGGATGACAATCTCGTCGTTGTCCTGCACCGGAGTATCTAGTTCCACAGGATAAAGACCATCGGAATTTAGATAAATGCCAAAGATACGAAGTAACCGCCCCTGCCTGTCAAAAAGATATTCTTTGATGCCGGGAAACTGGACCTCAAGGCTCTCAAGGCATTCACCAACCGTCCGCCCGGTTACCTCACATGTCTCAGTGCCACCACCAACCTCTTGCAGGATAGGTGGCAACTTAACTCTGACGCTCATCTTTAGTTTATTTTACCCGGAAGACGAGCCCCTCAGTAGCATCCACCCGGATTTTCTCGTCTTCCTTAATAACCATGGTGGCATTGCCCGTGTTTGATACTAGGGGGATATCATATTCTCGGCAGTGAATGCAGGCATGGCTGAGAGAGCCGCCACCGTTAGTGACTATCGCTTTAGCCAGTGGTAGCACCGGCGTCCATCCCGAAGACATAGACGGACAGACCAAAATATCGCCCGGTTGCACTCTAAAAATATCAGCATCGGTTATTACCAGGCGTGCTTTACCTTCGGTGGTGCCCGCGGGACTGCCGCAGTTACCGAAAAGGAAAGCGCCGGTTTCAGGTCTGGGGGGAGCATACACTCCAGCCACAACCTTGGAAACTATGGCGTCGTGCACTGCCACCTGATGCTTATTTATAGCCTCCGGCGTTAATGGACCCCGGGAAATAATAGGCGGGCGCGTCCGGAACTCCCTCTGTGCCGTCCAGGTCTTCCGGCGTTCCTCAACCAGGTCTTTGACTTCGTATGAGTCGGGGTAGTTAATGAATAGCTCCAGCTCATCGGGGATGAAAAAGAACAGGTCATCAGGCTTTTCAATAGTGCCAAACTTTACCAGCCTCTCGCCAATCTTCCTCACTAGGTAACGGAAGGTGGTATGGCAGCCCTGCTCCCATTCCACGTCGTGGCTCTCGCTGAAAGAGCTTGTCCTTTGACCCACGCCAAGGGTTGCCAGGAACCAGTCCATATCGGGATATTTAGCTGCCTTCACCTTATCAATGAGCTCGCGGGTTAATGCCTCCCGCTCCTTGACCAAGCGAGGCCTGATATTATCGAGGGGAAAGGGGGCATTGATGTCTTTTGATAGCGCAAGGTATTGCTGAATGTGAGCAATAGCTGGCGTTGGGTCCTCCCACCATGAAGGCACGATGAACTCCATCATCCGCGGTGACCGCCAACCATAGCCCTTGACCAGTAGAAAGTCATGGAGGTCCTTCTCCACCCATTCCTTGCCTGCCTTGGTCTTTTTCAGGGCGGGGATGACCTCAGCAGCCGGATTCTTAGTGAAGACATCGTCAATCTTAAGCTCTAGGGCGCGGGTGCGCAGTCCCCACAGTGCCTTGTCCTCCTTAAAAAGGTCATTATCATAGCCGCGTATTATTTTATGCCAGGTGGGGGTAAACTCCTTTACCCCACCATATTCCTCGGCAATCTCAACACAATGCCAGTAAGCCTCATAAAGAGGGAATATCAGGTAGAAATGGCTTTCCCATTCCCGGTAAAGATACTGTATACCCTCCCGGAATATCTTGTACAACTCGTACTGGGTTGCCTTCTCGTAATTAAAAGTCCTGAATTTTCTGGACAGCCCTTTTAGTTCATTCTCCAGTTCGTCATAGAGCCTGTCCCACTGTGGGGCATACTTTTCCAGTATGAACTTCTTAAAATTCTTCTCCCTTTGTTTAATCTCAGCCTCGTCGCTAATCCTGAGGGCGCCAGCCACGGCACAGCCATCTATATTGCGAACCTCACTTCCCCTGATGGTAGGTACCCAGGTCTCATTGACGCCATATATGAGGCCATGGGCTAGAGGATAGTTCCACATCCAGCCAAACAGCGGAGTCCATGCCGGGTAGCTGTGAGAAAAATTCATGAACCACATGGGGTATTTCTTCAGGTCCCTTTGCGGCATGAACTCTCTGACATATAAGTTCCACATCCAAGACATATTTTTGGCCTCCTTTAAATCATATATTTTATATTATAAGGTTTCTTGCCTTAATTCACCCTTCGAGCACCATCAATCAGTAATGATTGACCGCTGATAAAGTCGCTGTCATCGCTGGCAAAGAAGATAACAGCACCAACCACGTCCTCCGGTTTGCCGAAGCGCCCCATGGGGACGGAGCTTGTGTCCATCTTTTCCATATTGACGTAACTTCTGGTGGCTGGGGTATCGATAACACCAGGAACTATGACATTAACACAGATGTTATACTGCCCCAGTTCGCCGGCAAGGACTCTGGTAATGCCGATAACGGCGGCTTTAGCCGCCGTGTAGTGAATCAGACCCTTGGTCGGGGCAAAAAATGCCTCGGAAGATACATTAATGATTTTGCCCTTATTCTGTTTTTTCATCTGGGGGAATACCGCTTTAGAACATATCCAGGTTCCCTTGGCACTCACATCCATCATCTTGTCCCACTCTTCGGACGAGATTTCGTAAAAGGGCTTTCGCGACATCCCGTGATAGAAGCCGGCATTGTTGACCAGAATATCGATTCGGCCAAACTTCTTGATCGTTTCCTCAGCCATGCGCTGGGTATCAGCCTCAGAGGTGACGTCGGCTTTTATGGCTAGGGCAGTGCCACCCTTGGCCTTGATTTCACCGACGGTTTCCTGTGCCTCTCGGTCAAGGATATCAGCTACTACTACTTTGGCTCCTTCCTCAGCCATTCTCAGGCAATAGGCTTTACCCAGCCCCCTGCCGCCACCGGTTACTATGGCTACCTTGTTTTCTAATATTCCCATTTTAACCCCTCTAAACCAGGTATTATACTGCTAGAAAACCTCCATCAATGGGGAGGGCAACACCGGTAATTGAGGAAGCTTTATCTGAGACCAGGAATAATACCCCACTAACCACTTCCTCCTCGGTGATAAACCTGCCCATGGGTATGCGCTTCTTATCTCTCCTTTCCCACTCTTCAAGGTTAATGCCCATCGCTCGCGCTTTTTGCGCCGCGATAGCCAGCCTCATCGGGGTCTGCACCCGCGCCGGACAGACACAATTGACCCGGATGTTATCTTTAGCTAAATCCACGGCGAGTTTCTTGGTCAGCATTATAAGCCCGCTCTTGGCCAGGGAATAGGTCATTGAATAACTGGACTGCTTTAGTCCAGCAACCGAGCTGGTGAATAAAATACATCCTCCGCCGACTTTCCGCATTTCGGGCACGGCATATTTTGCCCCGAAGACACCAGCTTTCAAGTGCACCGTCATCATTTTATCATATGTCTCTTCAGTGATATCTTCGACATTGTCGGGCCC
>CAZHLO010000074.1:0-5233 GCA_964533385.1 uncultured Dehalococcoidales bacterium
TCTATCTCGCGCTGCAATAGATGTGCAGCATTAATCTTAACATCAACAAATTCACCCCACGGTTCTTTATGTCCGGTGAACCTCTTCATAAAGCGAGCGTAGCAATAGGTGCAGCCGTGCTGACACCCAATGTAAGGATTGACCACATAGTCAAAGACCTTTGATTTGGACAAAATGCTTCTCACGTAGATTTCTCTTATAGTCATAGGAGGACTAGCTCACCGATGATAATGATACTCGTAGATGATTTTACCATCATTGACTTTTTATTTGAGCATTAGTATACTCGCCATAGGCGAGTAGCCCCTAGGCAAAAATCATTAAACCGATTCTAGCTCAAGTATATCATCAATAAACTAAGTAGGATAAATTTATGCCTGAGATAGGGATGGGTAGGAGCCAATTGACAGTAGATAAGAAATGGGCGGAGTTATCCCCGGAGGAAAAACGGGAAGAGCGATTCAAGAGGTGGCTTTCGCCTAATGTTGAGTTCTCCAGCCCCCAAGCCCAGAAAGCCTACAAGGCAAGATTAACGAGGATAATCGACGCCATTCAACTGAGGGAGCCCGACCGGGTACCGGTTAATCTGCCTGCGGGATATTTCCCGACTTATTATGCCGGGATAACGCTCCGGACGGCCATGTATGATTCTGATGAACTCTGCCGGGCGTGGTTGAAGTTCATGCAGGATTTTGATGATATGGATATGTTTGGTGGTCCCTCTCTTGTCTTTCCTGGCAGAGTAAGTGAGCTCCTTGATACCAGAATATCGAAATGGCCGGGCCATGGTCTTCCGGCTGACGCCAGATTTCATCAGTTCGTTGAAGGCGAGTATATGAAGGCGGACGAATACGATGTCTTCCTTAATGACCCGTCTGATTTTTGTCTTAGATTCTATCTGCCCCGCACATTGGCAGCCCTGGAACCTTTCCAGAGGCTCTCTCCCTTCACACACGCATTGGGGATGCCGACCAATTTTTTAGTGCCATGCACAATGCCGGATGTCCAGGCGGCTTTTCAAGCTATTGTGGATGCTGGTAGAGAATTGGCGAAATGGTGGGAAACTGTTGAGGACTGTAGCCAGAAGGTAATGGCAGAGGGATTTCCTTCTTTCCGGGGTGGCATGGCCATGGCACCCTTTGATACCTTTGCCGATACATTAAGAGGGACTCGGGGGATAGCCATGGATATGTATCGGCAGCCAGACAAGCTGCTAGAAGCCATGGAAAGAGTAACACCCCTGAATATCCAAGGGGCAGTGTCGGTAGCCGATGCCTCCGGAGGTCCAATAATATTTATGCCATTGCATAAAGGTGATGACACTTTTATGTCCGAAAAGCAGTACGAGACCTTCTACTGGCCCACCCTGAAAAAGGTTATCTTGGGCTTGGTTAATGACGGTCTCGTGCCGATGTTATTCGCCGAAGGAAGCTATGATAGGCGTTTGGAGATTATTAAAGATTTGCCCAGGGGCGCGGTGATGTGGCATTTTGACCGGACGGATATGGCCAGAGCCAAAGAAGTCCTCGGTGACACCGCCTGTATCGCCGGGAATGTACCTGCCTCGCTGATATGTACGGGCACGCCCCAGGCTGTTAAAGAATACTGCCGCCAGCTCATCGAGGTTTGTGGTAAAGGTGGCGGTTATATCTTAACCGGGGGGGCAGCTGTTGATAAGTGCAACCCAGATAATCTGCGTGCCATGATGGCAGCCGCCAAGGAATATGGTACCTACTAATTTGTGGTGCTTTTCCCTTAAGTGAACTAATCCATTTTCTTACCCTTGTTGAGCATTATTTTCTGTTCTAGGTATTGACAAGCATAATATTGATAGTATAATTGCAATTACCTCAAATGGAATAGCTTCAAAACTAAATGGTCTCACTAAAGAAAGGAGGTAAACAATGACTAGCTAGTAGTCTATTAAGAATCCACAAAGGAGGCATAATTTAGCAATGAAGAAGTTTTTATTAATTCCTTTGGTGATTATTCTAATCGCCGGGCTTTGTCTCGCTGGTTGTAAGGCGGAGGAGGTAACGACAACCCCGCCAACAACAACCCCGCCAACAACACCTGGACCGGTAGCCGGCGGCATCCTGAGATGCATTGAAGGTGCCTTTCCAGCGGTTATAGGTTATCCACCAGAATTCAGGCCTACTGACAGCATACACGCCCTGCCCTGCATAGAAAGATTATGCGAATGGGATGAAGAGGGGAATCAAATCCCAGTGTTAGCTGAATCCTGGGAAGGTGACCCGGAGAATCTGACCATCACCTGGCACCTGAGGGAAGGCGTTACCTTCCATGATGGGACACCCTGGAATGCCGAAGCCTGCCGATGGAACTTCCAGCAAAGACTGGATACGGGCACGCTACCGGACGGTCCTTTCGTAGAGTCCCTTGAAGTTGTCGATGAGTACACTCTCAGGATGCATCTTACGGCATTCAACTGGATGATGATCGAAAACTACGGCTGGGCCATGATGATTTCGCCCACGGCATTTGAAAATGCCGGCGCCACTGATGAAGAGCGCATAGAGTGGGCTCGCTCAAACTCGGTGGGAACAGGTGCCTTCAAGGTTGTTGAGTTTCAACGAGATGTCGTCCTCAAATACGAGAGGAATGATAACTACTGGCGGGAAGGTATGCCCTATCTTGATGGTATCGAATGCCGTCTAATTCCAGACCCTGTGACAGCCGCAGCCATGATGGAGGCGGGAGAGGCAGATATGTGGTTTGACGCATCAGCCGTACAAAGTATTATTGACTTAGAGGAAAAGGGCTTAAAAGTAAACTGGGGGCCTGGCATGTTCTGGACGCTACTGCCTAATTCCAGCGACCCCGACTCAATATTCGCCATCAAGGAGATACGCGAGGCAATAGAGTATGCCATTGACCGCCCAGCCATAGCCGAGATGCTGGGATATGGCAAGTATGAACCCCTCCATCAGATGGCTTCCTCGACCTGGCCGGGTTACGTTGAGGGTTATGACCCCCGACCATATGATCCAGAAAAGGCCAGGCAGAAGCTGGAGGAAGCTGGTTACGCCGGTGGCTTCACGACCACGCTACTCGCCACGGAGATGGCAAGGGATGCTGTCGCCGCTATACAGGCCTATCTGGGTGAGGTAGGCATTATTGTTGAACCGGATATTGCCGACTTTGGCCGATACTTTGGCGCCGTCTTCTTCGCGGGCTGGGATGACCTGGTGTTAACTGCATCCGGAATAAACCCCGACGCTACCGACCTATTCATCCATTATGGCCCCAACCCGATGACTTTCAGGACCGGTAACATCTATAAGTCACCCGAATATCTGGCTTTATGTGCAGAGGCGCTGGATCCCCAGTATAAAGATGCCTTTGAGGCCATGGATAAAATAAAGGAAGCAATAAGGCAGGCCGGTGAGGATGCTATGATTGTCCCGCTTTGGCGAACTGTCAACGTGGCGGTGATGCAGCCCTATGTTCACAGCGATTACTTCATAATACACGGCGTCATCTGGACTCCGTATGACGACTGGATGGAAGCGCATTAAGTAGCCTGAATAAGAAAGCCATAATTCTTTTCAGTAGCTAGCCCGCGGATTATTTAGAAAATCTTCGGGGTCTGGGCCAGATGAGTTTTGTGCCTGACCAAGAGGATTGTTTAATGCCGACCGGGGTTTAATATGACAACATATATCGTCCGGCGACTAATACAGGCATTGGTCGTTCTTATCCTGGTGACCCTGATGGTTTTCTTTGTCATGCGCCTGCTGCCCGGCGATCCAGTACTGATTTACGTGGCTCAGACTGCGGAGTTACAAGCTATGCCCCCGGAAATGCTTGATAAACTCCGGGCTGAGTTTGGTCTGGATAAGCCGATAATGGTGCAGTATGCTAATTGGGTAGCAGACGTCTTCCAAGGGGATTTCGGCACCTCAATATTCTACCGCGAGAAAGTGGGCAAGCTCATGCTTGAGCGTTTCCCCGTAACCATTCACCTGGGCTTGCTCGCCTTCATATTTGGTGCCATTTTCGGCGTCTTGGCGGGGCTGCTCGCGGCCGTGAGGCGAGGCAAGTGGGTAGATAGAGTCATCACACCTTTGACATACGTTGGCATAACCATCCCTGTTTTCTTGCTGGGGATATTACTGATATATGCTTTTGGCCTCAAGCTCCACTGGCTTCCCATATCGGGCTACACCTCGCCACTGGATGATTTCTGGTTGAGCACCAGACAAGTGATTATGCCCGTCCTTTGTCTGGCTGTTTTCGGTTTGGCGGCTAACGCACGCCAGATGCGGTCAGCCATGCTTGAGGTTACCCGGCAGGACTATATTCGCACCGCCTGGTCCAAGGGTCTGAGAGAGAGTACCGTAATCATGAAACATGCCCTGAAAAACAGCCTCATCCCGGTTATTACCCTGATGGGTATTGGTGTCAGCGTCATCTTTGGCGGTTCGGTGCTCGTTGAGACCGTGTTTGCTATTCCCGGTGTCGGCAGGTTGCTGGTCAGCAGTATTTTTGGCCAGGACTACGTAGTGGTACAGGCCATTACTCTTGTAATTGCCGTCATAGTCTTATTGGTCAACCTAATTGTTGATATATCCTATGCCTGGCTTGACCCCAGGATAAGGTATGGCTAGGAGAGTCTAGACTACGGTGGAAAACCATACCACTAGTAAGGAGTTTCAAGAAGCCCTGCCTCGCGTCAGCGAGTGGCGGCGCTTTCGGAGGGTGTTCTTCGAGCGCAAGGTGGTTGTCTTCGGGCTCGCCATATTAGTGGTGCTGGTGTTTACCGCCATCTTTGCCACCTGGCTGGCACCCTACGACCCCTATAAGCCAGGCGTGGGTAAGTCGTTGCTTCAACCGTGCCAGGAGCACCTCCTGGGCACTGACCTTCTTGGCAGAGACACGCTAAGCCGGCTTATCTACGGCGCAAGGACAGCGTTGATGGTCGGCTTTATATCGGTTGGGGTTGCTTCCATAATCGGTATTCCGCTGGGGATAATTGCCGGATACTTTGGCGGTATCACCAATATGATTATCATGAGAGCCATGGACGCACTTATGTGCTTCCCCATGCTCTTGCTGGCCCTTGTCCTTGCCGCTGTCCTTGGCGGTGGCATCCAAAACGTTATCATCGCCCTGAGTGTCGCCACAATACCTGGATACGCTAGGGTAACACACGGGCTGACCCTCAGCATCAGGGAAAATGACTATATCCTGGCCCAACGGGCTATGGGCT
>CAZHLO010000075.1:0-5211 GCA_964533385.1 uncultured Dehalococcoidales bacterium
TATTGTGCTGGCTAAATCAAACAGGATGCCAAGCGCTTGAGCAGTGTTGAAATCATCGTCCATCGCCTCAATAAACTGCTTACGGTAAGGCTCAGCATCAAGAGCTTCCCCTTTACCACCGGTTGGGTCATCCCTCGAAATCACCCGTGCTATTCTTTCTGCTCCTCCCTCCGCCGCCCCCAGCCCTTCCTCGGAGTACTTCAGCGGACTGCGGTAGTGGGAGCTCAGGATAAAGATGCGGATGGCGTCGGGGCTGTACTTTTCTAGCGCCTGCTTAATGGTTATCAGGTTGCCCAGCGACTTGCTCATCTTATCTTCGCCAAGCTGCACCAGCCCGTTATGCAGCCAGTATTTAACAAAGGGTTTCACACCGGTAAAGCTCTCCGACTGGGCAATCTCGTTCTCGTGGTGAGGGAAGATTAGGTCCTGCCCCCCGCCGTGGATATCCAGGGTATCCCCCAGGTATTTCAGTGACATAGCGCTACACTCAATATGCCACCCCGGTCTGCCCCGCCCCCACGGAGACTCCCACCATGGCTCGCCCGGCTTTGACGCCTTCCACAGGGCAAAATCCATCGGGTCTTCCTTTTCTTCACTGCCCATAGCCCCTTCAGCGGCTCTCATTGCTTCCAGGCTGCGGTGGGAGAGCTTACCGTAGTCAGGGTCATTCCTCACCCGGAAGTAGACGCTGCCACCTGCGGGATAGGCATACCCCCTATCTATCAAGCCCTGTATTACCTCGATGATTTTCGGTATCTCCTCGGTAGCGCGGGGATAAATATCAGCCCGCTCGATATTCAGGGCATCCATATCCTCAAAGTAGCTGCTGGTGTATTTCTTGGCAAGCTCGCCGGGTGGAATACCGACCTTGTTGGCTCGGTCTATAATCTTATCATCAATATCGGTGACGTTCTGCACATACTTAACCTTATAGCCCCGGAACTGTAGGTAGCGCCTGATGACATCAAAGACGATGTAGCTCATAGCATGACCGATATGGCAATGGTCGTAGGGGGTAACCCCGCAAACGTACATCTTGACCTCATCGGTTTTGGGGAAAAACTCCTCCTTTTGTCCGGAGAGGGTGTTATATACCTTCATCTTTACCACCTTCCAATAAAGCTATGGCCTGAGCCTCTATCCCTCTCCCCCTGCCGACACAGCCCATGCTGTTTGCCGTGCTCGCTTTCACGCCAACCTGGCTCGGGGCAACGCCCAATGTATCACTGAGCTTCTGCCGCATCTGGTCAATGAAATCTCCAAGTTTGGGTTTTTCCGCCACAATGGTAGCATCAATATTAACTATCCGCCAGCCCTGAGCCGCCAGCTTATCCCTTGTTGTTTTGAGCAGGGTTAAGCTGGAGATGTCCTTATATTGCGGCTCGCCGGCTGGGAAATTACTGCCGATATCACCCAGGGTGGCGGCTCCGAGCAGGGCATCAATAATGGCGTGAGTCAGCACATCGGCGTCGCTCCAGCCGCTAAGCCCCTCCTTAAAGGGTATCTCCACCCCCCCTATAATAAGCTTCCTCTTCTTGACTAGAGGGTGGATATCATAGCCGATGCCAATTCTTAGTTTACCTTCCATGCCCAACTAAAACCTCAGCCAAAGCCAGGTCATCGGGAGTAGTTATCTTTATATTATCATAAGAGCCCATATAGAGCTTAACCTTATAGCCCAATTGCTCCACCAGCGAGGCATCGTCGGTTACCTCACCCTTTGCCTTTTTATAGGCTTCAGAGATTAAGCCATAGCCAAACACCTGTGGCGTCTGAACTGCCCATAGATTTTGACGTGGTGGCGTCTGGCGCACGATTCTATCGTCTCCGGCAGTTTTGATGGTATCGGTGACGGGAATGGCGGCTACAGCCGCACCGGTCTCTTTAGCTGCCTTTAGTCCCCGCTCAATCAGAGCTTTGGTTACCAGCGGGCGGGCGCCATCATGGATTACCACCCAGTCGCAGTTTTTAAGGTGCTTTAGCCCCGCCGCCACCGAGTCCTGCCGCCTTTCCCCTCCGGCGCAGACCTCGATGGGCTTAGACCGCTTCTTTTCGGCTATCAACTGGCGGCACTTCTTCAGATTTTTTCTACTTACCACCACCACAACCTGGCCAACCGAATTGCAACTTTCAAAGGCATCAAGCACCCGGGCTAAAGCCGGCTTTCCTCCTAATGGGGCAAAGACCTTATCTATCCCACCCATCCGTCGGCTCTCCCCGGCGGCGGCGATAATAGCGCCTACTTTTTGCTTATTCATCTACCTCCGCCCTAGCCTGAAGATTCTTCTCAACAATCTCCGCCAAATAGTTTCCTTATTAAATCGTGGCTTAACGCGATACCTTCTTGCTATTTCTTCTGTCTCGCGGTGCTCTTTTGTACGATCTTCCGGGTCATCAGTGGCATTCTTCAGAACGAAAGATATTAATACTTCTTCATGAGGTCCATAGATGGTAATGGATTTAGGACTTGGATATTTGCCTTGTTTTTTAAAACGTTGGCGAGCCCACTCAATAGCAAGTTTTGTAATCTGTTCGATTATTTGTTTACCTATGGTGGTTAGCAACCAGATGTTCAAAACTTCGTACAAAGTGACGGCATAACCAGTGTATCCAGAGCTTTCAACTCGCACTTTATGCTTTGGGTATGATGCGCGGATTGCTTTAGCAAGTTCCTCAGCTTCTTCGGGGGTGATAACAAGCGGATTTTTAGGTTCAATAATAATCTTATTCACCGCGGTCTTCTTCCCCACCAGATTTCGCTTTACCTCCCACCAGTCCCACCCTTATTGCCTCCCTCAGCGTGCTTACGCTAATAAGCTCAATCTTTTTCGGCTTGGAAATGCCGGTGCCGGCTTTGGGCACCAGGCAGCGCTCAAAGCCCAGCCTGGCGGCTTCAGCTACCCGCCGCTCCAGTTGAGAGACGGCTCTTAGCTCGCCGCTCAACCCCACCTCCCCCACCACCACCAAATTAGGGTCAACCGGTACATCTCGGGCACTGGAGGCAATGGCCAGGGCAATGCCCAAATCAGCCGCCGGCTCGCCAATCTTAAGCCCGCCGGTGACATTGACAATAATATCCTGATTGGCCAGCTTAAAGCCCGCCCTCTTGGTCAGCACTGCCGTAATTAATAGCAACCTGCCGAAGTCAACCCCGTTGGCGGTGCGCCGGGGCAAGCCGAAGGCAGTGGGAGTGGTCAGGGCTTGAATCTCCACCAGCAGGGGTCGGCTGCCCTCTAATGTCGGCACCACCGTCGAGCCGATGGCTTCAACCTGCCGCTGTGATAGGAAAGCCAGAGACGGATTGTCCACCTCCACCAGCCCCTGCTCCTTCATCTCAAAGACGCCCACCTCGTTGGTGGAGCCAAAGCGATTTTTCACCCCCCGCAGAACCCGGTAGCTACTGAAAGGCTCACCCTCAAGATAGAGTACCACATCAACGATATGCTCCAGGACACGAGGACCGGCGATAGCACCGTCCTTGGTCACATGTCCAGCAAGAAAAACAGGCACGGCGTTGGGCTTTGCCCAGTGCATCAGCCTCAGGGTGCACTCCCGCACCTGGGCGACGCTACCCACCCCGGTATCCAGCTCAGGGAGGTAGACCGCCTGGATGGAATCGATGATTACCAGAGACGGGGCTAATTGCTCCAGATGGCTCAGGATAACATCAAGGTCAGTCTCCGCCAGGAGGTAAAGCCTCTCCCCCCTCACCCCCAGCCGCTCTGCCCTCAGCCTTATTTGGGACAGCGTTTCCTCGCCGGAGACATAAGCCACCTTACCCCCAGCCTGTGCCACTAAAGCCGAAACCTGAAGCAGAAGAGTAGATTTGCCAATACCGGGGTCGCCCCCGATGAGCACCAGCGAGCCGGTTACCACCCCTCCCCCCAGCACCCGGTTGAACTCAAGGAGGGGGAGGGGAAAACGGTCAGAGACAGTAGTTACCACCTGAGAAAGTTCCTGGGGCGGATTGTCTACAGCGGAAATGTTAGCTGGAGTAGCTGCTGAGACCGCAGTTTCGACAAAGCTATTCCACTCCTGGCAATTAGGGCAACGCCCCAGCCACTTCAGGCTTTCCTTACCGCAATTCTGGCAGACAAAAATGGTCTTCGCCGAAGACTTCTCGGACTTGCTCACACGTTGACTTTACAAGATTTTGGATAATTAGGCAAGTGAGGCATACAGGGCTTGAGAGATTCCCAAACTGCGGGGGTCTGGCGCCTCAAAAGACATCTTGTTCATAACGTAAGCCCAGCTCAGCCGGGCATCAAGGTCCATTACCGTTACCGAACCGCCCGCACCGCTCCAGAAGAATGTTCGTGGGTTCGGTCCTACCGGCATTTCCTTGCTCCTTAGTCCGAACCCCAGTCCGTAGCGTACCCGCATGCCAAGGACGAGGTCAGTCTTGTAGCATTGCTCCTCGATGGCTTTTTCTATTGTCGATAGTCTCATCAGGCGGACGCCATCCAGTTCGCCGCCGCAGGCCATGGCGGCTCCCACCCTAGCTATCGAGTGTGCGTTGCCGTGTCCGTTCGCCGCCGGGATTTCGGCGGATCGCCATGCCCGCTCTTTGACATAATTGCCACCGACGATTGGGGGATTCATCATCACTTTCCCCGGTAGCGAATTGGGGTCAAGTTCGACGTAGCCGGGCTCTCCTGGTTTAAGTACCGGTGGTCGAATCATCTCGCCGATGCGGTAGTCATGCTCTTCCGGGACGCCGATATGGAAGTCGGCGTTTAGCGGTATGGCTACTTCCTCCCGGAAGAATGTCCCTAGTGTCTTCTTGGTAATGCGCCGGACCACCTCGCCCACGAGATAGCCGAAGGTGAGGGCATGGTAGCCGCTGTGTTTGCCGGGCTCCCATATCGGCTTCTGTGCTGCCAGCATGTTAACTATTCGGTTCCAGTCATAAAGCGCTTCTACCGGGATGGTTTCTTCGAAGTAAGCCAATCCGGCCTGGTGGCTTAACAGGTACCGAACCGGCAGCTTTTCTTTACCGTTCTGGGCAAACTCCGGCCAGTATTTTGCCACCGGTGCGTCCAGGTCAAGCTGTCCGCGGTCGATGAGCATGAGGGCGCAGATGGCAGTCATCACCTTGGTGGTTGAAGCCACACTGACGATGGTATCTCGTTTCCACGGGCGTTTCTGAGCAGCGTCGGCATAACCGCCCCATAGGTCGACGACGAACCTGCCGTCTATCGTTGCCGCAAA